>JAFTTQ010000099.1 GCA_017466665.1 Oscillospiraceae bacterium | reverse complement strand
CGTTCTCGTCCAGGGGCTCGTTGGCCTGACCGATATAGAAATCGTCTTCCACATCGGCAGTCATATAGTCCACCTGGTCGGTGACCTTGCCGGTAGCCTTGTCTACCTTGCGGTAGGGAGCTTCCACGAAGCCATACTCGTTGATCTTGGCAAAGGTTGCCAAGTAGTTGATCAGACCGATGTTGGGGCCTTCAGGCGTCTCGATGGGGCACATACGGCCATAGTGGGTATAGTGAATATCACGGACATCAAAGGATGCGCGCTCACGGCTCAGACCGCCGGGGCCCAGTGCGGACAGACGGCGCTTGTGGGTCAGCTCAGCCAGGGGGTTGTTCTGATCCATAAATTGGCTCAGGGGGCTGGAACCGAAGAATTCCTTAATAACCGCGGTCACAGGACGGATATTGATCAGGCTCTGAGGTGTAACAGCATCCAGATCCTGCACAGTCATACGCTCACGGATCACACGGTCCAAACGGCTGAAGCCAATACGGAACTGGTTCTGCAGCAGCTCGCCTACACAGCGCAGACGGCGGTTGCCCAGGTGGTCAATATCGTCGGCAACGCCGATGCCCATAGCCACGCAGTTGAGGTAGTTGATGGAAGCCATAATGTCGTCAACGATGATGTGCTTGGGCACCAGATCGTTCATACGCTCAGCGATGGCATCCTCCCAGCCGTCAGCAGGAACAGTTTCCAGCATTTCCTTCAAAACGCTGAAACGAACCTTCTCCTTAATGCCGAGCTTACGGGGATCAAAGTCCACGAAGTTTGCCATATCCACCATATTGTTGGACAGAACCTTTACATTCTGACCGCCGACCTTCACGGTAGCCTCATTGACACCCCGGGCGGAGAATTCCTTAGCCTGAGCGCGGGAAATGATCTCGCCGGTCATAGCCAGGATCTCGCCGGTCATAGGATCGGCAATGGGCTCAGCCACTTCCTGACCGGAAAGTCTTGCCCAAATATCCATCTTCTTGTTGAACTTATAGCGGCCTACGGCACTGACATCATAGCGGTGGGCATCAAACAGCAAGCCCTCCAAGTGGGCAATGGCAGTTTCCACCGTGGGAGGCTCACCGGGACGCAGCCGGCGGTAGATCTCCAAAAGACCCTCTTCCCGGGTCTTGCAGGTGTCCTTCTCCAAGGTCGCCAGGATCCGGGGATCCTCACCGAACATTGCCTTGATCTTCTCGTCAGTATCCACGCCCAGAGCACGGATCAGGCTGGTAATCGGCAGCTTGCGGTTCTTGTCGATACGAACCCAGAAAATGTCGGACAGGTCAGTTTCATACTCCAGCCATGCGCCACGGTAAGGAATAACGGTGGCGGTGTAGGTATGCTGGTCAGCCTTGTCCACCTCGTGACCGTAGTACATACCGGGAGAACGGACGATCTGGGAAACGATAACACGCTCCGCGCCGTTGATCACAAAGGTGCCGCCATTTGTCATAATGGGGAAATCACCCATGAAGATCTCCTGCTCCTTGATCTCCTCGGTCTCGGTGTTGCGCAGGCGCACACGAACCTTAATGGGACGGGCATAGGTAGCATCCCGCTCCTTGCACTCCTCGATGGTATACTTGGGCTTATCCTCCATAGAATAATCCAGGAAGCTCAGCTCCAGCTTACCGGAGAAATCGGTGATGACACCAACATCCTTAAAGACCTCCCGGAGGCCTTCATCCAGGAACCACTGATAGGAGTCCTTCTGGATCTTCAGCATGTTGGGCATTTCCAAGATCTCGTTGTACTTTGCGTAGCTCTTACGCATGGTCTTGCCAAACTGTTGGTCTTTGACCATTTCCATATAGATCTCACAGCCTTTCTTTCGGCTCACGCCGGAATGATGTGTAAATTACAGTTTGATACGCTCGGCTCGGTTGACAGTTTGTTCTGACGAACACTTGACAATCGCCATAACTTGTGCTATGATGCCTGTGTAATGTATAAGGCGCAGTAGGGCATACTATCACAGTATGGAAAGCCATTGTACCACATCTGAAAATTTTTGTCAATAGATTTTCATAAATTTAACCGGGGAATTTTTCCCCGGTTTTTTATTTGTCACGCTTTCCCTGCGCTGAAATGGTTTCCGAATTACCTTATATCCGCAGGATGTAGACATTTGCATATAGTTTTAGGGCGCACTGCAGTTCAATGAACTGCAGCGCGCCCTTCCGTTTTTCCTATCTCGCTTTCATCGGGCCCTTTTTATTCCCGTTCAAGCAACACGATTATTTTGCTCGGTACTGAACCCATTCCTGAACATTGGACACCGTATCCGAAGCTTCAATTTGTGTTTCACTTTCCAACTGCTCCACCTTCTGATACTGGAACATCTTGTAGTAATCCACATAGTTACTTACATAATAGCTAAAGCGGAAGAATCTGGGTGTAAAGATACCAGATTTGTCAGCAGGCAAAATATCGTGGCAATTGTAGCTTTCCTGATTTCTGCTACAGCAGTAATCCTTACCCAAATACGGACAGTTCGCAGTAGAAGTGAATGCATAAAAATAGTTGTATGCGTAATATTTTGTGCCACTTCCTGAATTACCATATTCATCATACTGACCCTGTCTGTCAGAAATTCTACGATTCAAGACAGTAGAATAACTGCCCGCGTTGTACATCCAGTGCCAATAGACATAGCCTGCCCAATTGTTGGTGACCACGCGCTTGGTGGTTTCCGTTTCATAGCCGGACAACGCCGCCTTCGCAAAGCTTGTATAAATCCAGTGGGAGGTATTAAATGTGCTTGGGAAGTAGGGCGAATAATTCTTGGAGCCCTTGCCGGATTCTACCCAATAGCTGCCTACCTGCGTATATCCATCCAAAGAGGTTTCTCTGGATTCTGTATTGGTAGTCAGGGTATAGCTCCATAGTTGATTACCAGTACACTGCCGTTTATGGTACTGACATTCACAGAATTATAATCCTGATCATAAATATCACTGCTCTTGCAGCTCACCTGAACGTCATACTGATCCAGTTCCTTGGCATCCTCAGAAACCTGGAAGGTCAGGGTCAGGATCGTGCCGTCTGTCACCGTTGTCAATTCACTGCCATACCAAACAAAATTGGTTCCGCTATTGCTAAACCGACCGGGTCCCTGGTACATCAAGTCTTCAAATACCTCTCCGCTGGATGCGCTGACAAGGGTCAGCCCTTCATCCCAAGACAGGGTAATGACCGCGCCCAGAATACCCGGATTGCCGGTAATCGTCACATCCATTTCAAATGTGGAGCCGGTGGCTGACCATAGCTCCGGCAGAGAAAGGACTGCTTCTACCGTTTGTGTTTCCGTTTCCATAGCCGCAAAAGCCGTTACAGGAAACATAGAAAACAGCGTTATCACCGCCAAAAGCAGAGATATGATTCGTTTTTTCATGACTGATTCTCTCCTTTTTATCTGCTGTTAAGATACCGTTACAGTGCCGTTCTTTACCTCCGGCCGCAGCGGGTTATTTTCGCTGTCAAAGGTATCGCTTTCAGAACATTCCACCGCAATGCTGTAACTGCCTGCCGGGGCATCTTCCGCCACGGTAAAGGTTAGCGTCAACACCGTTCCGTCCTGTGCAGGGCTGGAATTACTGCCAAACCACACAAAGTTGCAGCCACTTTTTAGGCGGCTGGGCTTCATATAGCTCAAGCCGGACAGTGCTGTGCCGTTCTTTGCGCTGTTTAAGGTCAAAATATCTTCATCATATGTAAGAGTCAGCATAGTACCCAGCAGACCGGGATTATGGGCAAAATCAATCGTTACCGTGATCTGCTCACCGGCTGCCGCTACCGCATCCGACACGGTAAATACAGGCTGCGGTGCCTTCACACCGGCAAATACCTTTGCCGCCTGGAAATAACCGTTGGCTGCCAGAAGCATATCCTTCAGTTCCTGTGCCGTATCGTCCTTATTATACATACGAACAATGTAATCCGTAGGACAATAGCAGAAGGACATGGTGTTTGTACCGTCGGATACTGCCACGGTCATATCTGTGTCCATTTCCTGCGGATTGATATCAGCCACTTCAATATAATAGCAACCATCCTTGCTGACAGGCTGCTGCGTATTTCCATTTACCGCAAATTCATATTCCTCGATATCGCCGGTAACTTGAAAATAGTACCGCATTGCCACCTTGGTACGGAATACCATTGTACTGCCATAGTAACGGATCCCGTCTGCTTTTCCTGTAATGGAAATCTGCGGCATTTCCTCGGGCATCGACTGCGTGGTTTGCAGCTCATTGCCCGCATTGGCCAGGTCGTCGATTTTGTTACCAAAATAGAGCTGGGCTTTCGCACCATAATTCAGCAGCTGCAGCACCAATGCTTTTGTTTCATCATTGTAGTTGCCGTCCAGCAGATACTGGGCATACTCCCGAATGCTGTATCTCTGCTGTAAAGCTGTCTCGCCGCCAGAGATCAGTGTCAGGCTGATAGTTTCCGTCATTTCCGGCGCGCCCAGGTTCACAGCAAAATCATAGCTACCATCCTCTTTGGCGGTCATATCCTTTACGGTATACTCACCATACACTTCGTCACCGACTGTAACAGCCACAACACCGTCTGCCGTGTGTGCCTGGCTAAGCTGTGCGTAAAAGTGCATTGTCAGATCGTCGCCCAAAAACAGCTGTTGACCTGTAAAGATGCTTTGCATCTGAGTCTCTGTCGCTAAAATCTGCATAGGCAGCAGGGCAATCAGCACACACACTATCAACAGCAATACCTTTCTCATATTCACTTTGCTTCCTCCTTATTCTGACAAAATATTCATTTTTGGGTTTTCTGTTATATTTTCCCTTTTTTGTCACGAAAATAATTATAGTCGTTTAAACGACCATAGTCAAGATAAAAATCACACTCTATGATAGAAATACCAAAAATAAGGGGAAGCATATGATTATTTACAAGCGGTTTTGGCAGACCTTAAAGGCATCCAGTGAATCCACCTATACCCTGATCACAAAGCATCATATATCCAGCTCCACCATTGACAAGCTGCGAAAAAACAAGCCCCTGACCACCACGACCATTAACGATCTATGCCGTATTTTAAACTGCGGCACGGAAGATATTTTAGAATATGTTCCCTCTGACGACGATCAACCATTATAAAACCGCCCAGGTCATTTTCCAAACGACCCGGACGGTTTTTTATTGAGATGTAAATTATTGTTTACCTTATTACACGCTCCCCCTTTGGGGGAGCTGTCAGCGTAGCTGACTGAGAGGGCAAAATACCTAAAAGCCCTCTCCGTCAGCCCTTACGGGCTGCCACCTCTCCCATAGGGAGAGGGTGTACGCAT
>JAFTTQ010000098.1 GCA_017466665.1 Oscillospiraceae bacterium | reverse complement strand
TTACCAATGGCGGGAGCAAGCCCCCGCCCTACACTTAGGGAATAATCTTACTCTTTTTCAAATACCGTTCTTCTTCGGAAAACACGCAGCCGCAGTATTTCTGCATATAAAAGCCCAGCTCTCTGGCCTTTTCCTGCCCCGCCTTAAAATAAGGGCGAAAATCCCGGTAAAGAAAGGTAACGCCGTATTCTGACGCTGCCCGTTCTGCCACATCCCGCATCAGCTCGTGGTTTTGATAGGGGCTGATGAACAAACTGGAGGTGAAGCTGTCAAAGCCACCCTCTTTTGCCTGCCTTGCGGTTTCAAACAGCCGCATTTCGTAACACTTAACACAGCGGTTTTCAATATCCTCCGCAACCGCACGCACAAAGGGGCGCAGGGCATAGTCGTTTTGCTCAATTAAAGATAAATCGATGGCCTGGGCATACTCCCGCAGACAGTTGCGCCGGGCGCGATATTCTGTAAAGGGGTGGATGTTGGGGTTGTACCAGAAGCCGGTGACCTCAATTTTGTCCCCCCGGAGCACCTCAACGCACTGATTGGCACAAGGGGCGCAGCAAATATGCAAAAGGGTTTTCATAATGTTTCCTCTAAATAGTTGTTTTTTTCATTATAACATTAAAGTGTATCCATTGCAATGGACAATGGACAATTCGCAATTATTTATCCGGAACATCTTTCTGTTTTCTTCGCAGGGTAGATGTGGTATAAACCCTCTTGACGGCTTACCTTCCTTGGGTTATGATTGACAAAAAGGGGGGACAGGCTATGGAAGACGTTTCTTTTATGGATGCGGCGCTGGAGCTGGCGAAGGAAGCTGCCGCTGAGGGCGAAGTGCCCGTTGGCTGTGTGATCGTGCGAAAGGGTCAGATCGTGGGCAGAGGCAGAAACCGCCGGGAGACCGGGAAGACCGCCTTAGGTCACGCAGAGATCGAAGCCATCGGCGATGCCTGCAAGAATTTAGGCGGCTGGCGGCTGTGGGACTGCACCTTGTATGTGACCTTAGAGCCTTGTCCCATGTGCGCCGGGGCAATCATCAATGCCCGCATCCCCAAAGTGGTCTTTGGGGCATCCGATACAAAATGCGGCGCCTGCGGCTCAGTTTGCGATCTGTTTGCAATGGATTTTAACCACCACCCGGAGGTGGTGAAGGGAATAAGGGAAGGGGAAAGCAAAGCCCTACTAACAGATTTTTTTGAAAAACTGCGGGTAGAGCTCCGTACCCGTCCAAAGTGGAAAAAACCGAATGAAATATAGTAGATAGAGAAAGGGTGTGCCTGACGGCACGCCCTTTCTTCAATTATTACAAAGGAGGGCTTTTATGGATACAGACCGGAGGGTGTTGCAGGTGGGCGCGGCAGCAGTTGTCTGTGCGTTGCTTTTTCGATTGTTAGGCGGCGGTGTTATGGAAACCACAGTGCAGGCACTGAGCCAGCAACGGGTTGCGGAAATCATTCTGTTTCTGGAAACGGGCAGAGCCGTTCGCATCCAGCCGCCGGCGGATGAGCCACCGTTGGAAGATACGGTGCCCCGTCACACCGAACCGGAAGAAACAATGGCGCTTTTGTCTGAAGATATAGAAGAACAGTCGGCTGTAGCCTTTAGTCAGACAGATGCTGCTTTGATCTCCGTCCGTAATTCCAGCAGCTACGATATCGACCTTGCCGGCGCGCTGACAAAGCCGCTTTCCTGGGATCTAACCGGGGAAGAACCGACGGTTTTGATTATCCATACCCACGGCACGGAAAGTTATGTAAACACAGAAGGATATGCAGAATCCTCTCCCTATCGCTCATTGGACGAAGGCTACAATGTTATTTCCGTGGGGGCGCGGCTGGCAGAAGCCTTGACCCAGAAGGGCATTTGTGTGCTTCACGACCGCACCCTCCACGACCATCCCTCCTACAATGGCTCTTATAACCAAGCCCGCCAGACGGTTTCTAAGTACTTAGCCCAGTACCCATCTATCCAATTGGTGCTGGATATCCACCGGGATGCGGCTACGGACGCTGACGGCAATCAGGTGGCACACGCCCTTTCTACGGAAAAAGGGTCAGCGGCAAAAATGATGCTGGTGCTGGGGAGCCATACGGCCGGACTGCCCCACGCCAACTGGCAGGAAAATTTTGCGCTGGGAGCAAAGCTTCACGCCCAATTGGAGAAAAACCAGCCGGGGATCTGCCGGCAGCTTAATTTACGGTCCTCCCGGTTTAATCAGGACCTGATGCCCGGAATGGTGCTGGTGGAAATGGGCGCGGCGGGAAATACCCGTCAGGAGGCGCTTTTATCTGCCGAAATTCTTGCCCAAGCCATCGCCGACCTTGCCCACGGAACACAGTAATTGAGAATTATCAACTATCAAATCAAAACTACTTCCCCTACGCCCAGTAGGAGGAAGAAAGCCAAAATCCCTACGCCCAGCCAAAAGCGCTTGCCCATATTAGTCCTCCCTCCGGTAAAACAGGATCTTATCGCCCCCGTCCACAGTCAAAAGCCAGGTATCCTCGATCCGGGCGTCTTTCTCCTGCAGGACCTTATCTACCCATTTGCGGTTTTTGCCGGCGACGGACATATTTTCCGGCATCAGCTTCCCATCGGATATGATCGTAATGGGGAAGTAC
>JAFTTQ010000097.1 GCA_017466665.1 Oscillospiraceae bacterium | reverse complement strand
TACATACAAGGCTGCGTTGCCTATTGCCTTTGCCGTTTCCAGCAGGAGGATTGCCAGCGGAGTATCTTCAATGGGTGTTTCAACACCGCATAGGATAATCGTAGGTTTGCGGCGGTCAAAAACATATACTCCGTATCCTCTGGACCGGTGGTAGGGTGGCAGACGCATTAGCTTTTCATATTTCCGGTCTTCCGGATCATCTGAGAAATACATTTTTTCAACTCCTTTAGGAAATAAAACAAGCCAATCGTTTCTTCGTACAGTTTTGTACATTCAAAACGATTGGCTTGTTTTTTCAGTTTTATCTAAACTTCTTATCATCATTTAATAATTGAGCATCGCTCATTTTTTTCTTATAATGAGTGATGGAATGAGTGATGCAACGAAAGATGGAATAGGCAATCTCTTTTTTTGATGAATGGTCGCTATAATGTTTTTCTATAATCGTTTACATTAAGCGAGATGCTACCCTCTGTTGATGCATAGCCCGAAAACCGTTGCAATTTGGTGGTTTTTTGGCATCGTTTACATTAAGCGTGGTGCGATACATAGCTTCTGCTGATGCCGGTCACCTGTGCCACCTCCCTTTGCCGCTGGGGCACATTGCCGCCTAAGCCATAGCGCAGCAGGACTACCTGCTTTTCCTGGGGTGTCAGCACCTCATCCACCGCCCGGATCAGCTTTCGGATATCCTCCCGGGTGCTGATCCGTTCCAGCAGATCCTCGTCCTGGGCTACCACGTCCATCAGCGCCAATGCCGCGCCATCGTTGCCGGTTTCGATATAATCCGACAGCGACACATCCTGACTGGATTTTTTCTGACTGCGAAAATGCATCAAAACCTCGTTTTCCACGCAACGGGCAGCATAGGTTCCCAGCCTGACTCCCTTTGACGCGTCAAAGCTTTCGATCCCCTTGATCAGCCCAATGGTGCCAATGGAGATCAGGTCCTCCTGATCCGCCGTTTGGGCGTAGTATTTTTTCATAATGTGAGCCACCAGGCGCAGATTTCGTTCGATCAGTACATTCCTGGCCTCAAGATCTCCCTTGGCTGCCAGGGCAAGATAGTGCTGCTCCTCCTGGGCTGTCAGGGGTTTGGGGAAACTGCCGTTTTGAAGCTGCAATGAGTACATAAGGCCGCTGAGCATCAGCCATACGGCGGCGATCATACGCCTCACCTCCAACATACCCTATTCCCCACTGCCAGTCCATTTTCCCCATAGATTTGTCCTTTTTTACACCGGGTATGTTATAAAATGTGAAATATGTTATAATTTGTGAAATTGCTATTGATTTTCCGTGGTGTAATGTGATAAGATGTATTTGTAAAAAGTGCGGCACAGCGCCGCAAAACAATGTCTTCTAAAAAAAGGAGAATGGTCAATGATTATTACCCAAAAGAAACCCATTGAAGAAGTAATGGCTATGGTGGGCGATGCCAAGACCGTTGCCATTTTAGGCTGCGGAAGCTGCGCCACCGCCTGTCAGACCGGCGGTGAGGCTCAGGTAGGCGAGCTGAAAGCCACGCTGGAAGCCGCGGGAAAAACTGTGGTTGGCACCGCTGTTGCCGACTACTGCTGTATGGCGCTGGGCGTTAAGGGCAAAATGCGTCCTATGGTTGCCGCAAATCCCGACTGCATCATCTGTATGTCCTGCGGTGACGGTGTACAGTGCGCCGCCAAGAACGCGGGTGCGATCCCCGTCTACCCCTCCAATAACACCATGTTCCTGGGCGAAGCTGTCCGGTTTGGTGTTTGGGAAGAAGCTTGTCACTTCTGCGGCGAGTGCGTGCTGGGTCAGACCGGCGCCATCTGTCCCATCAGCCAGTGTGCCAAGAGCCTGGTCAACGGCCCCTGCGGCGGTCAGAAGAACGGCAAGTGCGAGGTCAACCCGGAAAACGACTGCGCCTGGATCAAAATCTACGAGCGTCTTTCCGCCACCAATCAGTTGGATAAGCTGACCAAGACCCGTGAGGATAAGGGCTATGAAAGCGTTGCCTATCCCAGAACCATTACATTAAGGGGGAAGAAATAATGAGCATTTTGAAGGACGCGCTGGAATCCGGCAAATTTGGCGTTACCGCCGAAATGGCACCCCCTAAGGGCTATGATTTTTCTGAACAGATGGAGGCTGCCGAGCTTTTAGCCGGCAAGGTCCACGCTGTCAACGTAACTGATATGCAGTCTGCCAGCCTGAAAGCCTCCGGCTTGGGCCTTTGCATTAAGCTGAAGCAGGCAGGCGTAGAGCCTATCATTCAGATCACCGGCCGTGACCGCAACCGTATGGCCATTATGGGCGATATCCTCTCTGCTGCCAGCTTTGGCATCGATACCATGCTGGCGCTGACCGGCGACCACCCCGTTGTAGGCGACTGCAAGGAATCTAAGCCGGTTTATGACTTAGACTCCGTGGGCATTTTAAAGATGCTCTCCAAGATGGAGGAAACAAACTGTGACTGCGGCGGCAATGAGATTGCCGGCGGTGCTCCCAAATTCTACAAGGGCGCAGCCGTCACCCCGCTGTATGAGCCCCTGTTCCTGCAGGTCAACAAGCTGCGGCAGAAGGTGGAAAACGGCGCAATGTATGTGCAGACCCAGGGCATTTTCGACCTGGATACCTTCAAGCGGTTCCTGGAATTTGTGGATAAGGCGGGCATCAAGACCCACATCATGGCAGGCATTATCCCCCTGAAATCCGCCGGTATGGCTAAGTATATGAACGATAATGTTCCCGGCATTGCAGTGCCTCAGGATATGATCGACCGTCTGGCTGCCGCCGCTGAGGAAGGCAAGGCAACCGGCGTCAAGGGTCTGCCTGGCAAGCTGGGTATCGAGATGGCTGCGGAAATGATTGCCAAGATCAAGGACGAGAAGCTCTGTGACGGCGTACATATTATGGCAATCGGCGCAGAAAAAAATGTTCCTGTGATTCTGGACAAAGCCGGCATTGCAATTTAAATAAGTATCATAAAATCCGGAATGGGACACCATTCCGGATTTTACTATATAGCAATATACATTGGAATTTACCTTACTAACCTAATACAACGCGTTCGTAGGGGCCGATGCCCACATCGGCCCTATTGGAGACCTTTTTTATTAGGGCCGAT
>JAFTTQ010000013.1 GCA_017466665.1 Oscillospiraceae bacterium | reverse complement strand
TGCCCACATCGGCCCTATTGGGGGCTTTTTTATTAGGGCCGATGTGCCTCAATCGGCCCCTACGGTTTGTGCGCTAAACAATAATTTTCGTCTTTGAACAATTCACTTTTTATTTACAGGGAAAGCCTGTACAAAAGCTGAAAATATGATATAATATCAAATTAGTGACGATAACACAATACACAGATTCGGAGGAATGACAAAATGGTTTTTTCCAGTATTCCCTTTTTATACTATTTCCTGCCGGCAGTGATCCTGAGCTACTTTATCCTGTCCGTCATTGTGGAAAAGGGCTTTTTCCTGCTGAGCAAGAACAGGGAATTGAGCCATAAAGCAGGCATCTTTACCAAAAACCTGATCCTGCTCTTATTCAGTCTGCTGTTTTACGCCTGGGGCGAGCCGGTGATGGTGATCTTGATGATCGTTACCATTTTGGTATGCTGGGCCTGCGGTCTTGCTGTGGATATGGCAAAAAGTAAAAATATGAAGAAGTTTTGGATGATCGTTTCCATTGTTTTTGGTGTTGGCTTGCTGGTATATTATAAGTATACCAATTTCTTCATTGACAGCATTATCAATAAAATTCCCGGGGTATCCTTAAAGCTTCTGAATATCGTGATGCCCATTGGCATCAGCTTCTATACCTTCCAGTCCCTGAGCTATACCATCGATGTATACCGGGGGGACGTGGAGGTGCAGAAGAATCCCCTGTATTTCGGCACCTATGTTGCCCTGTTCCCCCAGCTCATTGCCGGCCCTATTGTCCGTTATGTGGATGTGGCACGGGAGATCAACGACAGAAAACACACCTTTGAGCAGTTTCGCTTAGGCGTTCGCCGGTTTGTGGTGGGTCTTTCCAAAAAGATCCTGATTACCAACAATTTAGCACTGCTGATCGAACTGTTCCGGGCATCCAAGGAGCAATCTGTGGTGTTCTACTGGATGTATGCCATCGCCTTTATGCTCAGCCTGTACTTTGACTTCTCCGCTTACAGCGATATGGCCATCGGTATGGGCAAGATGTTTGGCTTCCAGTTTATTGAGAACTTCAATCACCCCTATATGTCCAAGTCTATTGGTGAATTCTGGCGCCGCTGGCATATGAGCTTAGGCTTCTGGTTCCGGGATTATGTGTATATCCCCCTAGGCGGCAACCGGGTCAGCAAGGGCAGATGGCTGTTTAATACCTTTGTGGTGTGGCTGCTGACGGGTATGTGGCATGGCGCGAACTGGACATTTATCCTTTGGGGTCTGCTGTACGCGGTGGCACTGGTGATCGAAAAATGGGTGCCTGCCATCAAAAAGCTGCCCTCTGCGCTGCGGCATTTCTATACGCTGTTTTTGGTGATGCTGGGCTTTGTGCTGTTCAACGCCACGGATATGACCCAGGCAGGTCAGGATATTGCCTGTATGTTCGGCTTTGGAAAGCTGCCCTTTATTACGGATGCCACATTGTACTATCTGCGCAGCTTTGGCCTGCTGCTGATCCTGGCAATCGTGGGTGCTACCCCGCTGGTGAAAAACACCGCCATCCGGCTGGAGCAAAACAAAAAGCTGGAATCCGGTGTGGCTGTTGCAGAGTGCATTATTCTGATCCTGCTGCTGATCGTCTGTACCGGCTACTTGGTGGATGGCTCCTTCAGCCCCTTCTACTACAATAATTTCTAAGGAGGTAACAAGATGAAGAATAAAATTTATATCGTCGGAATCGTTGCCTTCCTGCTGGTATGGTTTGGACTTACCGGGGCGGCCTGGTTTGGCGAGGCAGAGGCGGTTTCTATGACAGAACGCCGGGCACTGGCACAGGCACCCGCATTGAATATGGAAACCATTTTGGCAAAGGACGTCTTGGACAGCAGCGGCAATATCAAGGAAGCCCGCTCCTATAAGAGCCTGTTTGAGGATTATGTTTTGGATCAGTTCCCCCTGCGGGATCGGTTTCGTCAGGTCAAAGCCATCTTCAGCAACTATGTGATGCAGCAGATGGATGACAACAATTACTATATTGCCGATGGCTATGCCGCGGAGCTGGTATATCCCATGGATGAACAGCGGCTGAACCTGAATCTCAAGATCCTGAAGGAAATCACGGAAAAGAATTTAGGCAAAAATAAGGTCTATTCCGCCGTGGTGCCGGATAAGGGCTATTTCCTGGCAGAGAAAAACGGCTACCTGAGCCTGGATTACAGCGAGATGTTCCAAGCCATTCAGGAGGGTCTGCCGGAAAAGGTACAGCACATTGATTTGACGGATGTGCTGAGCATTGACGATTACTACCGCACCGATACCCACTGGCGGCAGGAGCACATTGTGCCGGCGGCACAAAAAATCGCGGAGGCGATGGGCACGGAGGTGCTTGCGGAATCCGAGTATACCAAGGAGGCGGTGGAGAACCCCTTCTACGGTGTGTACTACGGCTTTGCGGCGCTGCCCATGGATCCGGAAACGATGTATCTGATGCAAAGCAGTGTGCTGGAGGGCTGTACCGTCAGCTTTGGCGAAATGCAGGATGGCGGGATCGTTTGGAATCCGGCGCAGTTTTATGATATGAGCAAGGCGGAAAGCAACGACCTGTATGACATTTTCTTCTCCGGCAATCAGGCACTGATCCAGATCGTCAATCCCCAATCCAGCAGTCCCAAGGAGCTGGTGGTTTTTGGCGATTCCTTTGGAAGAAGCCTGATCCCGCTGCTGGCCCAGGGCTATCGGAAGATCACGGTGATCGATCTGCGGCTGACCAAGTATAATACCTTGGATCAGGTGATGCAGTTTACACCCCGTCAGGATGTGCTGTTCCTGTTCAGCACCCTGTCCTATAATAAGAGTATCGCAAGCTAATCAAACCGGGGGTATCTCAGTACTGAGATGCCCCCGGCTATTTTGATATCGTTGTGTAAATTATTGTTTATCGCACCAACCACACCCTCTCCCTATGGGAGAGGTGGCAGCCCGTAAGGGCTGACGGAGAGGGTGTCCTGTCGCACATATGCGGTTTTTTGCTGGTACACCCTCTCAGTCAGCTTCGCTGACAGCTCCCCCAGAGGGGGAGC
>JAFTTQ010000096.1 GCA_017466665.1 Oscillospiraceae bacterium | reverse complement strand
CGGTAGCGGGATCCGGATTTTCCTGACCTACGTGAAGCTGTAAAGTTTCAAATTTAAGTTCTGACAGAATACTTATTCCTTTCGTTTTGAACTGTGTGATGTACGCGTTATTGGATGGTTGCTTTACTTTCACATACATCGACACATTCGTCCGAAACGGAAATTAGCTCTGACGAGCTTTTCAAAATAGTTTTCCATGGGGTCTTACCTGCCTTACAAAATAAATAAACCGGGAAACTCCGAAAGTCTCCCGGCTGTAAGCGATTGTTATTCCGCCAAAATCAGGCGGCACAAGGGTTTACTCTTGAAATGGAGAGCACATCGGAAAGATAAGCGCGAAAATCATGCACATGCCACACATGCACATCTCCATCATCATAGTATTGATAGCATTCGTACGCTTTGTCATGTCCGTGTTCTCCTTTCGTTTTCGTATTACCTACCATCGAGGTTGGTATTATTATAACGCCACTTACCTACTTTGTCAATAGGTTTTTGAAAATTTTTCATGACTTTTTTATTCTACCGCTTAAAAGTGGAAACGGCGCCGCAAAATGCGACACCGTTTCGTTAATGAATATTCGCTTTTGCTGTCTTGACTTTATCCAATCAATAATACCGATTATTCCAATTACGAAGAAACCAATTGCTAATATAAGGGTTGCAGTCCATTTCAGCATAGTTTCGCCGTTAATGGCTATGATTATATAGCTTATAATGGCTGCAAATCCAACAATGAGTTGAATGATGGAAGCAATTAAACCCCAAACACTTTTCATTTATTAATCTTCTTTCTGAAATTCGAGAATATCTCCCGCTTCGCAATCGAGTACATCGCAGATCGCCGCAAGGGTAGCAAAGCGGATAGCTGTTACTTTGTTATTTTTGATTTTTGACAGATTGACATTGGAAATGCCCACACGCTCGGCCAGCTCATTTAAGGACATTTTTCGTTCCACCATCATTCTGTCAAGTCTTAAAACGATTTTTCCCATAGCCGCCTCCTCACAGAAGTCCGTCTACGTCTTTTTCAAGATCGGCACCGTGAACGAAATACTGAGTCAAGCAAAGAACGATGATTCCCATAAAGATGCCACCCATATCAATGCTGATTTCAGCGGTTTCCACTCCGGTTACCAATCGAACGATTATGCTCATAATAAAACCGATTACAGGTACTGCAATGGCAAAGATACCGATTTCCTTCATCATACGAATATTATCTTTTTGGAACGGGGTTCCATTTTCAGATTTCTTGAAAATCAAATGTAGATTTCGGAACACCATTGCCATAACTGCCAGAATAATTACTGCACCAATGCCAAAAAGCATAAAGGATGTCATATCGGTATTTCCGTTAACAACAGGAGCATTTACCTCAAATCCGTATACTTCAAGGTTTGCACCGCAGCACTCTTTTGCATCAAATCCCACAAAGTATTTTACCCAGTTCGGTGTTACCACAGAACAGACGGTTGCCGCTACCATAAGAACTGCTCCAACCCAATGGAATACCTCCAAAATTTTTGTAATGATCTTTCCAAGTTTGTTTATACCTTTCATTATTCATACCTCCAAAGGTTTTTGATGATGAAAGTATAACACAACTTTTAATGTATGTCAATAGATTTCTAATGTGGAACATTAAATTTTGTATTTTTCAGATTAACTTACGTTGACATTTAAAATTTGATTTGATAAAATGTTTCTAACCTTAGGAGGCGAAAACACTATGGAAAAAGAACTTTACTCGATGATTTTTAAAAGAAAATCCTTTCACATTTTCCGTGATATCGCCAGCATAAATCCTGCAGAACTCAAAAGCATTGAAGATAAATACAACACCTTTACACCTTTGATTGACGGTATAAAGACCGCTATTCGTGTTGTACCTGCCGACAAAACCACCTGCAAGCGTGGTCAGGAGTATTGTATTCTACTATACAGTGAGAAAAAGGAGAATTATCTGCAGAATATTGGATATATTGGTGAGCAACTTGATCTGTACCTTGCTTCTCTCGGTATTGGTGCATTATGGTTCGGGATCGGTAAGCCTGATGAGCAAAACTATAACGGCCTAGATTATGTCATTATGATCGCCATAGCAAAAGTTGCTAATGATAAATTCCGCAAGGATATGTTTAAAAGTAAACGCAAACCACTTGATGAAATATGGAACGGCGAGCATTATAGAGAGTTAGGTAATATTGTTCGCTTTGCGCCGAGTGCCTGCAACACACAGCCATGGAAAGTAACGGCAGAAGAAAAACGTTTGACCGTCTACCGCTACAAGAAACCGGGCAAACGTGGCATTATGCCTGCCGATAAGGTGGTGCATTACAATCGCATTGACATCGGAATCTTTCTTTGCTTCCTTGAGCTTTGTTTGATGCAGAGTGGTATTTTGTATGAACGTGAACTTTTTACAGATACCGCCGAGAGTGATTGCGAGGAAGTGCTGACCGCAAAATATAAGCTGATATAAATGTAGCGGCAATGACGAAAAATCCTTGCCGCCAATTTATTTGCATATTTATCCAACAAATTGGAGCTTGACAAAATCATTTGACATTCTTATATGAAATCAAAATGTGAGATGACGCAATCGTCATTTGCCAAAATTGGCTTGATGTTACCGACAGTGAGTTTATCTTAGATCCTGATTACTATGTGATTACATAGGCAAAACAAAAAAGAGCTAACAGACTTTGTAACAAAAATCTGTTAGCTCTTTATTTATGAATAATCTGAATTTGTTGTCAAAATGTTGTCACGAGGCTTTTTGAAACCTCAAAAACCCAGTGTTTATGCGGGTTTTCATCGTTTTTGGTCTCTCAACATTTTCTTTTTAGTTTCATCAGTGCAAAAATCTTTATCCTTTTCCTTTCGTCATTCCTTCTGCAATTCAATGCATTTTTAGTGAAGACATCTCCACTTTTGGCAAGGAAATTTCTCGTCCAAACCTTTCTTTTTTCCTTTTTTCAATCAAGAAAATAAAGCGAAAACAAAGGCGATTGGCAAGGATTCTTCTTCACGAAAAGAGAAGAAAAGGTCGAAAAATGTCGAAAAATAAAGGATTTTGGCAAGGATAGAACTAATCTTGCGAAAAGTTAGTGGTCAAGGTCTCTCTTGCGACAAAAAAGAAGACCTTGGTCATCGTTTCCGATGACACAAGGTCTTCAAAATTACTATATTGTTTGATTCATCCAATTGCGAAAGGATAAAAGAAATTGCCCCGAAGAGGATAAATCATTTTTGCTGAAACATTTGGTATTATTCAAATTCGATGGTTCCAACGGGCTTGGGTGTAATATCCATCATAACCCGGTTGATGCCGGGAACCTCGTGGGTGATACGGTCTGTGATCTTATGCAGCAGCGCATAGGGGATCTCCTCGATGGTGGCTGTCATAGCATCTGAGGTATTCACCGCGCGGATGATGGCAGCCCAGCCCTCATACCGCTTGCCGTCCTTCACGCCAACGCTTTTGAAATCGGGGACAGCGATGAAATACTGCCATACCTTACCGGCAAGGCCGCTGTTATCAAATTCCTCACGGAGGATCGCGTCTGCCTCACGCAGGGCGTGGAGTCTGTCCCGGGTAATGGCACCTAAGCAGCGCACGCCCAGACCGGGGCCGGGGAAGGGCTGACGGTAGACCATATTATGGGGCAGACCAAGCGCCTCACCAACAACGCGCACCTCGTCCTTATAGAGCAGCTTTACCGGCTCTACCAAGGAAAACTGCATATCCTCCGGCAGACCGCCCACATTGTGGTGGGCCTTAACGCCGTCGGATTCCAAAATGTCGGGGTAAATAGTACCCTGTGCCAGGAAGGAGATTCCCTCCAGCTTGGAGGCCTCCTCGTCAAAGACCTTAATAAACTCACCGCCGATGATCTTGCGCTTCTTTTCAGGCTCAGCAACACCGGCAAGAAGATCCAGGAAACGGTCAGTGGCATCCACATAGATCAGGTTGGCATCCAGCTCCTTGCCGAATACCTCGATCACCTGCTCACTTTCACCCTTGCGCATCAGGCCGTGGTTCACATGGACACAAACAAGCTGCTTGCCGATGGCTTTAATAAGGAGCGCCGCGACCACAGAGGAATCCACACCGCCGGACAGCGCCAGCAGTACCTTTTTATCACCAACCTGACTGCGAATTTCCGCCAACTGCTCGTCAATAAATGCATTTGCCAGGGCAGGGGTGGTGATCCGCTCCATAGTTTCAGGACGAACGATCTTATTCATACGATTTCCTCCGCTTAGTCGTTGGTGTAGTTATCAAAATAACCCTGAATATACACGATCGGTGTACCTTTATCGCCGGAGCCGGAGGTCAGGTCACACAGTGAGCCAATCAGGTCTGTCAGGCGGCGGGGGGTGGTGCCCTGGGCAGCCATCTGACCAACTAAGCTGCTGCCGTCCTTTTGCTGGATCTTCTGCTTGATGGCATCCTGCAGCTCCTTGCCGGAAAGACCGGCAAAATCGTTATCCGCCAAATATTTCAGCTTCAGCTCGTTGGGGGTACCCTCCAAGCCGGGGGTGTAGGCAGGGGAGACCACCGGGTCAGCCAGCTCCCAGATCTTACCCACGGGATCCTTAAAAGCACCGTCGCCGTAGACCATCACTTCGATATGCTTGCCGGTCAATTCCAGCAGCCGTGCCTGAATATCCATAACCAAGCCCTGACATTCCCGGGGGAACAGCTTGACCGTATCTTCCGTGGATTTGTTGGAGCCTAAAAGACCGTAGCGCTCGTTGCAGCCGCTGCCGTTAACAGGCTCGGTCATGATTTCATCCAATCCATAGACCCGCTCAGCGCCGCCGGCCTTCAAAAGCCGCTTGGTGCGCTCCCGGGTGTGGATGTCGCAGTTAAGCACATTTTTGGTATACTTTAAAATTGCCTGAGGGGCATTGGCGAAAATGATCTCGCACTCCGCACCGCACTGGCGTACCAGGTTGCCGTAGTACTCCACATAGTCAACGCCGGTGAAGGGATGCTTCAAATAGCCAAACAGCTCCCGGTAGCGCTCCTCGCTGAGCACATCCCGGTAAGGATCAACGCTGTATTTGTCCATCAAGTCCCAATCGATCAGGTGGTTGCCAACCTCGTCGGAAGGGTAGCTCAGCATCAGTACCACCTTCTTGCAGCCCTTGGCAATACCCCGCAGACAGATGGCAAAGCGGTTTCGGCTGAGGATCGGGAAGATCACGCCAACGGTTTCTCCGCCCAGCTTCTTGCGCACATCGGCGGCAATATCCTCCACGGTAGCGTAGTTGCCCTGGGCACGGGCGACGATGGCTTCTGTCATAGCCACCACATCCCGGTCACGGGGGGTCAGGCCATCTTCCTTCATAGCCTGGCTGATGGAATCAATAACGATCTGTGCCAAGTCGTCTCCCTGGCGGATAATCGGGGCTCGTACACCCATAGAAACAGTGCCTAACATCCGACTCATAATGACCACTCCTAGTTATGGTACATAGATTGCGGCCTTTTTGCCGCGTACAGTTTATTATAATACAAAACCATACCAAATGTAAAATATCTTTTTGCACAACTTTTCACTTTTTTTAGACAAAATTTTTGGCATACCGGGATGAAGAAATCGGCTGCTTTCCTCTTGCGCAAGCGACTGATTTGTTTTATTATTATATCGAAAGAAAAATATTCTATACAAACCAAAAAACAGAGCAGGAAAGGTCTATAAAAATCGATCGCTGCCCTGTTCATTCTTTTTAGCCTGAGCTACATAACCCGAACCCGTTTCTGAGCTGCGAGGCCACCCCGAGGCATCGTTGTTGCTTTTTGAAGGGCACAAAGCCCATCGGCTAAGCTCCGCCTTGCCTCGAAGCGGCCTCACGGCTCAGAAATCTGCGACCCAAGCGGGATGTATGATTGGGTCAGGCGAGAATTTATGAAGCAGATGGGCTGACGCCCATCAATGAATAAAACAAAGTCTGAGCCGATCAGGCACCCGCTTGGGCGGGTTCGTGTTATGTAGCTCAGGCTAAGGAGGCTGCAACGTGAAAAAAGTTGGAATTGTTATGGGAAGTGACAGCGATTTGCCGATCCTGCGCAAGGCGATGGACACCCTGTCAGATCTGGGCGTACCCTACGAGTGCCACATTTATTCCGCCCACCGCACCCCCGAAGAAGCGGGGGCTTTTGCCCGCAACGCCCGTGCCAACGGTATGGGTGTCATTATCGCCGCTGCCGGTATGGCGGCGCATCTGGCAGGCGCAATGGCTGCCAACACCACCTTGCCCGTAATCGGGATCCCCTGTAAATCCACTTGTTTAGACGGCATTGACGCACTTCTGTCAACGGTACAGATGCCCAGCGGCATCCCTGTGGCTACCGTTGCCATCAATGGAGGTGTCAATGCCGCTTTGTTGTCTGCACAGATTTTGGCTGTCAGCGACGAAGCCCTTGCCGAACGGCTGAACGCTAAGCGGCAAAAGGATGCCCAGAAGGTGCTTGAGAAAGATGCTGCCCTGCAGGCAGAGCTGAATACAAACCAATAAAAGAAAGAGGAAAAAACTATGGAAAACCTGAAGCTGCTTTACTCCGGAAAGACAAAAGATGTATATGCCCTGCCTAACGGCAACTGCCTGCTGAAATTCAAGGACGACTGCACAGGCAAGGACGGTGTGTTTGATCCCGGCGAGAATTCCGTGGGTCTGACCATTGAGGGGGTGGGCGATGTGAACCTGCGTATGTCCATCTATTTCTTTGAAAAGATCAATGCTGCCGGTATCCGCACCCACTATGTTTCTGCGGATCTGAGCAACACCACTATGGAGGTGCTGTCTGCCAAGGTGTTCGGCAAGGGCCTGGAAGTGATCTGCCGTTATAAGGCAGTGGGCTCCTTCTTCCGCCGCTACTCCGACTATATCGAAGAGGGCGCGGATCTGCCCGCTTATGTGGAAACCACCTTCAAAAACGATGCCAAGGGCGATCCCCTGGTTACCAAGGACGGCTTGGTGGATCTGGGTGTTATGACCGCCCGGCAGTATGACGATTTGAAGGCACAGACCCAGGCCATCACCAAGATCGTTGCCGACGATTTAAAGGAAAAGGGCCTTGAGCTTTATGATATCAAGTTTGAATTTGGCTACGACGCACAGGGCAATGTGATGCTGATTGATGAGATCGCCTCCGGCAATATGCGTGTTTATAAGGACGGCAAGTACGTAGATCCTATGACCCTGAACGAGCTGTTCTTTGCATAATGAGATTTACAAAAAGCCTTGCTCTGCATAAAAACAGGCAAGGCCTTTTGTGGTGTTTTACCCCGTATTACAAAAAAAGGAGATAATTATGGGAGGTTTTTTTGGAATCACATCCCGGGTCGACTGTATGATGGATGTGTTTTTTGGCGTGGACTATCACTCCCACCTGGGTACACGCCGGGGCGGTATGGCTGCGTATGATAAGCAGATCGGCTTGCAGCGCAAGATCCACAGCATTGAAAATGCCCCGTTCCGTACCAAATTTGAGCATATTTTTGAGGAAATGGAAGGAACCTCGGTGATCGGCTGTATTTCCGACAGCGATCCCCAGCCAATGCTGATCCGTTCCAATTTGGGCACCTATGCCATTTGCACCGTGGGCATTATCAATAATGCCGATGCCCTGATAGACCGTTACCTGTCCTTCAGCGGCGGCCACTTTGACGCTATGACCGGCGGCAAGGTCAATACCACTGAGTTGGTAGCTGCCCTGATCGACCAAAAGAGCAGCTTTGCCGACGGCATTCGCTTTGCGCAAAATTCCATTGAGGGCACAGCCAATATCCTGATCCTGAAGGAAAATGGCAACCTCATTGCCGCCCGGGATAAGCTGGGAAGGATCCCCGTCCAGATCGGCAAAAATGAGGATGGCTACTGTGCGTCATTGGAGGAATTTGCTTTCACCAAAATAGGCTATGAAAAGGTTTGTGAGCTAGGCCCCGGCGAGATCGTGGAGCTGTCACCTGACGGGTTGAAGCAGCTTGCTGCCCCCGGCAAGGAAATGCGGGTGTGCGCGTTCCTGTGGAGCTATTACGGCTACCCCACCTCCACCTATGAGGGTATCAATGTGGAGGCAATGCGCTACCGTAACGGTGCCGCCATTGCTGAGCGGGATATGGAGCAGGGAAGGACTATGGAGATCGACTATGTTGGCGGTGTGCCGGATTCGGGAACGCCCCACGCCATCGGCTATGCTAACCGTACCGCCATTCCCTTTGCAAGAGCGTTTATCAAATATACCCCCACCTGGTCCCGCAGCTTTACACCTGCCCGGCAGTCTGACCGGCAGAAGATCGCCAAAATGAAGCAGATCCCTGTCCATGAGCTGATCCAGGGCAAGAATCTTCTGTTTGTGGATGATTCCATCGTCCGCGGCACCCAATTACGGGAAACCGTGGAATTTTTGTATGAAAACGGCGCCAAATCTGTACATATGCGTTCTGCCTGCCCTCCCATTATGTACGCCTGTAAGCACCTGAATTTCTCCCGTTCCACCGGCGATATGGATCTGATCACCCGCCGGGTCATTATGGAGCTGGAGGGCGAAGAGGGTATGAAGCATATTGACGAATACGCCGACGGTAAAACAGAGCGGGGCAAGGCAATGCGCAAGGCCATTTGTGAAAAGTTCAATTTTGCCTCCCTTGGCTTCCAATCTTTAGAGGGCGTGATCAATGCCATCGGGCTGGAGCCCTGCAAATTGTGTACCTACTGCTGGACAGGAAAAGAATAAAAGGAGATAAGATTATGGAACATAAAAACTCCCATTCCGCCTCCTATGCTGCTGCCGGTGTGGATATCACCGCCGGCTACCGTGCTGTGGAGCTGATGAAAAAGCATATCGCCCGTACCCGTAACGAGGGCTGCCTGGATGATGTGGGCGGCTTTGGCGGCTGCTTCTCCCTGCCTGTTGCGGGGATGGAGGAGCCTGTGCTGGTTTCCGGCACCGATGGCTGCGGCACCAAGGTCAAGCTGGCGATTTTGATGGACAAGCACGATACCATCGGCATCGATGCTGTTGCAATGTGCGTCAACGATATTATCTGCTGCGGCGCAAAGCCCCTGTTCTTCCTGGATTATATCGCCTGCGGCAAGAACTACCCGGAAAAGATTGCCCAGATCGTATCCGGCGTGGCTGAGGGCTGCGTGCAGTCCGGCGCGGCACTGATCGGCGGTGAGACTGCGGAGCATCCCGGCTTGATGCCTGCTGAGGACTACGATCTGGCAGGCTTTGCCGTGGGCATCGTGGATAAGAAAAAGATTATTGACAATACCCGTATGGCAGAGGGGGATGTGGTGATCGCCCTGGCATCCACCGGCATCCACTCCAACGGTTTTTCCCTGTGCCGCAAGGTGTTTGATATCGATAACAACAATCCCCAGCTTTACATTCCCAGGGAGGAGCTGGGGGGCAAGACCATTGCACAAAGCCTGCTGGTTCCCACGAAAATCTATGTAAAATCCGTTTTGACACTGCTGGATATGGTGGACGTGAAGGGCATCAGCCACATCACCGGCGGCGGCTTCTACGAGAATATTCCCCGCGCCATTCCTGACGGCCTATGCGCAAAAATCGACAAGAGCGCCATTCGGGTGCTGCCCATTTTTGATGTGATCGCAGCCTGGGGAAATATTCCGGAGCGGGATATGTACAATACCTATAATATGGGTGTCGGTATGAGCATCGTGGTACCTGCCAGCCAGGCGGACACCGCTTTGGAAATCCTGAAAGCCAACGGCGAGGATGCCTACATCATCGGCAGAATAGAAGCCGGGGAGGAAAAGGTGGTACTGCAATGATTAAACGCATTGCGGTATTGGTCTCCGGCGGCGGCACCAATTTACAGGCGCTGATCGATGCCCAGGGCAGGGGAGCGTTAGGCGGCGGTCAGATCGTTGCCGTAATCTCCTCCAAGGAAGGGGCATATGCCCTGCAGCGGGCGAAAAATGCCGGAATCGACGGCTACGTGCTGCCCCGAAAAGGCTTTGATTCCAACCGGGCTATGACGGTGGCACTGGTGGAAATGTTACATAATCTGCAGATTGATCTGGTGGTTTTGGCAGGGTGTATGATCATCTTTACGGAAGAATTGGTGAGCGCCTATCCCAATGCCGTCATCAATGTCCATCCTGCCCTGATCCCGTCCTTTTGCGGCGCCGGCTATTACGGACTTCGGGTTCATGAGGAGGCTCTGCGCTACGGGGTGAAGCTTTCCGGTGCTACTGTCCATTTTGTCAGTGAGGAATGTGACGGCGGCCCCATTATTTCCCAAAGATCCGTCAGGGTGATGGAGAACGACACCCCGGAAACCTTACAAAAGCGAATTATGGAAGAAGCGGAGTGGAAGCTGCTCCCGGAAGCGGTTTCCCTGTTTTGCCAGGACCGGCTTACGGTCTCAGGCCGTACAGTGATCATAAAGGAGTAAAATACAATGAATGTTTATGAAACCAAAAATATGGCAGAGCGTTTAAGCGGCAACAGCTACCCCGGCCGTGGTATTGTGCTGGGTGTGACCCCTGATGGCAAGCAGTCTGTTGCTGCATACTTCATTATGGGACGCAGTGTGAATTCTCGTAACCGTGTTTTTGTGCAGGAGCCGGACGGCATCCGCACCCAGGCCCATGACCCGGCTTTGATGAAGGATCCCCATTTGATTATTTATCATCCTGTCCGTCAAATCGGCAAGGGCCTGATCGTCACCAACGGCGATCAGACCGATACGATCTGGAAATACCTTGCCGGCGGCGAAAGCTGGGAGGCTGCGCTGCGCACCCGTCAGTTTGAGGATGATGGCCCCAACTGGACACCCAGAATTTCCGGCCTGGTCTCCGGCGACGGCAGCTACAAAATGTCCATCTTAAAATCCGCCGACGCAGAAGGCTCTGCCTGTGCCCGCTTTTTCTACGAATACCCCGCTGCCTCCGGCTTAGGCCACTTCCTGCATACTTATGTCTGTGACGGAAACCCTGTGATCCCCACCTTCCAGGGCGAGCCTGAGCGGGTGAGCATTCCTGCTGATATTGACGCATTTACCAACGAGCTTTGGACAAATTTGGATGAAAACAACAAGATTTCTCTCTTTGTTCGCTATACGGATCTGGAAACCGGCGAATACCGGCAGCGGATCATCAATAAGCACCAGTAATTTTTACGGAGGACATTCTGAAAAATTTTGAACTGAAATACGGCTGCAATCCCAACCAGAAGCCCGCTTCCATCTATATGCACGATGGCTCCGAGCTGCCCATCGAGATCCTGAACGGCCGCCCCGGCTATATCAATTTCTTGGATGCCCTCAATTCCTGGCAGCTTGTTAAGGAATTGAAGGAGGCAACCGGTATGAGTTGTGCCACCTCCTTTAAGCACGTTTCTCCCACCTCTGCCGCCGTGGGCAAGCCCCTAAGCCCGGAGCTGAAAAAGGCCTGCTTTGTGGATCATATTGAAGGCTTGGACGAAAATCCCCTTGCCTGTGCTTACGCCCGTGCCCGGGGCACTGACCGTATGTGCTCCTTTGGCGACTGGGTGGCGCTTTCCGATGTTTGTGACGCACTGACTGCCAGCCTGATCGCCCCCGAGGTCTCCGACGGTGTGATCGCTCCTGGCTATACGGACGAAGCTTTGGCTATTTTGAAGGCAAAGCGTAAGGGCGGCTATAATGTGGTCAAGATCGATCCTGAGTATATCCCCGATGAAAAGGAAACTAAGCAGGTCTATGGCATCACCTTCCAGCAGGGGCGGAACAACTTTAAAATTGGTGAGCACCTTCTGCAAAACATTGTGACAGCCAATAAGGAGCTGCCTGAGGCTGCTAAGATCGACCTGATCGTGGCGCTGATTACCCTGAAATACACCCAGTCCAACTCTGTCTGCTTTGCGGTGGATGGTCAGGCCATCGGTGTGGGTGCCGGTCAGCAGTCCCGTATCCACTGCACCCGTCTGGCAGGTACCAAGGCAGATACCTGGTTCCTGCGTCAGCACCCCAAGACTTTGGACTTGCAGTTCCGCGAGGATTTGGGTCGTGCCAACCGGGATAATGTGATTGACGGCTATATCAACGGCAATGAAGAGGATGTCTGTGCCGATGGCATTTGGCAGAACTATTTCACCGTTCAGCCTGAGCGCCTGACGGATGCGGAAAAGAAGGAATTTTTGGCAAGCCGTCAGAATGTGGCACTTGGCTCCGATGCCTTCTTCCCCTTCTCTGATAACATCAAGCGGGCATATGCCTCCGGTGTCAAGTACATTGCTGAGCCCGGCGGCTCCATCCGTGACGATCTGGTGATCGCGGAGTGCGATAAAAACGGTATGGTCATGGCCTTTACCGGGATGCGTCTTTTCCATCACTAAGCCTGAAAAATGGCAAAGGAGGACTTATCATGAATATCCTCGTTGTTGGCGGTGGCGGACGGGAACACGCCATCATCAAAGCGCTGAAAAAGAATCCCAATATCACAAAGATCTATGCCGCCCCCGGTAACGGCGGTATTGCCGCTGACGCTATCTGCCTGCCGGTATCAGCCACCGATATTGACGGAATTGTGGGGCTTGCCAGGCAATACGCCATTGACTATGCGGTGGTAGCCCCGGATGATCCGCTGGTGCTGGGCTGTGTGGACGCACTGGAGGAAGCGGGTATTGCCTGCTTTGGCCCCCGTGCCAATGCCGCCATTATCGAAGGCAGTAAGGCATTTTCCAAAAATTTAATGAAAAAATACGGGATCCCCACCGCAAAATATGAAATATTTACGGATATGGAAGAAGCCCTTCGCTATTTGGACACCGCGCCCATTCCTACGGTGGTCAAGGCTGACGGCCTTGCCTTGGGCAAGGGTGTGATCATTGCCCAGACCCGCCAAGAGGCAAAGGATGCGGTAACAGATATGATGGCAAACGCCAAATTCGGCAAATCCGGCTCTACCGTGGTGATCGAGGAATTTTTGACCGGGCCGGAGGTTTCTGTTCTTGCTTTTACCGATGGCAAGACCGTAAAGCCTATGATCTCCTCCATGGATCATAAGCGGGCAGGGGATCACGATACCGGGCTCAATACCGGCGGTATGGGCACCATTGCCCCCAATCCCTATTATACCGATGCTGTTGCGGCGCAGTGTATGGAAAAAATATTCCTTCCCACCGTTGCGGCGATGAACGCAGAGGGGCGTACCTTCAAAGGCTGCCTGTATTTCGGACTGATGATCACCGCCGATGGGCCCAAGGTGATCGAATACAACTGCCGGTTTGGCGACCCGGAAACACAGGTGGTTCTGCCGCTGCTGGAAAGCGACCTGCTGACGGTTATGCGTGCCTGTACCGACGGTACGCTGGCTGAAACGGAAGTGAAGTTCTCACCGAAAGCTGCCTGCTGTGTGATCACCGCCTCCAAGGGCTACCCGGAGAGCTACCAAAAGGGCTTTGAGATCGTGATGACTGAGGAAGCGGAAAGCTGCACCTACGTTGCCGGCGCAAAGCTGGAAAATGGCAAGCTGGTCACCTCCGGCGGACGGGTCACCGGTACTACGGCGGTTGCCGACTCTCTGGAAGCAGCCATCGGTGAAGCATACCGGCTTAGTGACGGTGTGAGCTTTCAAAACGCCTACCGCAGAACCGATATTGGCCAGCGGGCATTGCAGGCACTTCGATAAAATAAGGAGATACCGATTATGGTTTACCGTGTATATGTTGAAAAAAAGCCGGGGCAGACCCACGAGGCGGATAATCTGCTTCGTGAGATCCGGGATTTTTTGCAGATTCCCAGCCTGACCGGCGTTCGGGTGCTGAACCGCTATGATGCGGAAAATATTGAGCAGTCCCTGTTCCAATACGCCGTGGGCACAGTGTTTTCTGAGCCTCAGGTGGATAATATCAGTTATGAGCTGCCCACAGGTGATACTGTGTTTGCGGTAGAGCCGCTGCCCGGTCAGTACGATCAGCGGGCGGATTCCGCTGCCCAGTGTATCCAGATCATTTCTCAGGGCAACCGCCCCATTATCCGTACCGCCAAGGTCTATGTGCTCAGCGGCGAATTGACCCAGGCGCAGCTTGACGCTATCCAGAATCACGTCATTAACCGTGTGGAAAGCCGCCTTGCGGAGCTGGCATTGCCCAGCACCCTGACCATCGAGCACGCAGTGCCCCAAACTGTTGCCACTGTTTCCGGCTTTAGTGGGCTGGACGAAACGGGACTATCCCAGCTTTTGGAAAGCCTGGGGCTGGCAATGGATCTGGATGATCTAAAATTCCTGCAGGCCTATTTCCGGGATGAAGAGCATCGGGATCCTACCATTACGGAGATCCGTGTGGTGGATACCTACTGGTCTGACCACTGCCGTCACACCACCTTCTCCACCCATTTAACCAATGTTCGGATCGAAGATCCCGCTGTGCAGCAGGCATATGCGCGGTATCTTGCTGCCCGGGTGGAGGTCTACGGGGAGGAAAAGGCATCCAAGCGTCCCCAAACCCTGATGGATATTGCCACCATCGGTGCCAAGACCCTGAAAAAGCGGGGGTTGCTGCCGGAATTGGATGAAAGCGAGGAGATCAACGCCTGCTCTATCCATGTGAATGCCAATGTCAGCGGCGAAAACCAGGACTGGCTTTTGATGTTTAAAAACGAGACCCACAACCACCCCACGGAGATCGAGCCCTTTGGCGGCGCGGCTACCTGTATCGGCGGCTGCATCCGGGATCCCCTGTCCGGCCGTGCCTATGTGCATCAGGCGATGCGGGTCACCGGTGCCGGCGATCCCCGGAAATCCCTCAGTGAAACACTGCCTGGCAAGCTGCCTCAGCGTAAGCTGTGTCAGACTGCCGCCGCGGGCTATTCCTCTTATGGCAACCAGATCGGTCTTGCCACCGGCCACGTGGCGGAGCTGTACCACGATGGTTACGTTGCCAAGCGGCTGGAATGCGGCGCGGTGGTTGCCGCTGCCCCCGCTGCCAATGTGCGCCGGGAATGCCCGGAGGCCGGTGATGTGGTGATCCTGCTGGGCGGACGCACCGGCCGTGACGGTATCGGCGGTGCTACCGGCTCCTCCAAGAGCCACAACCTAAAATCTCTGACCACCATGGCATCCGAGGTGCAAAAGGGCAATGCCCCTGAGGAGCGCAAGCTGCAGCGGCTGTTCCGCAACAGCCAGGTCACCCGGCTGATCAAGCGGTGTAACGACTTTGGCGCCGGCGGTGTCAGCGTTGCCATTGGTGAGCTGGCAGATGGTCTGCGGATCGACCTGGATGCGGTTCGCAAGAAGTATGAGGGCTTGGATGGCACAGAGCTTGCCATATCCGAATCCCAGGAGCGTATGGCTGTGGTGGTGGCGGCAGAGGATGCCGATACCTTCATTGCCCTGGCACAGACAGAGAATCTGGAGGCATACCGCGTAGCGGAGGTCACCGAGGAAAAGAGAATGGTTATGACCTGGAAGGGTCAGGAAATTGCCAATCTTTCCCGTGAATTTTTAAATACCAACGGCGCTGTGAAGCATACCAGCGTCACCGTTGGGGAAAAGGATCTTTCCCCCTTGGGCAAGCCCTTGTATTCCAGCCTGGAGGAAATGGCCTCCAGCCTGAAAACTGCCAGTCAGCGAGGCCTGGTGGAGCGTTTTGATGCTACCATCGGTGCCGGCTCTGTGCTGATGCCCTTTGGCGGCAAAAATCAGTCCACCCCTGCGCAGGTCATGGCGGCAAAGCTGCCGGTTTTGCCCCATCAGTATACCGATCAAGCCAGTGTGTTCTCCTGGGGCTGTGACCCGGATCAGCTTTCCGTAGATCCCTATACAGGTGCCCGTGCCGCGGTTTACAGCTCTGTTGCCAAATTGGTGGCTGCCGGTGCCGACTATAACAAAGTTTACCTGACCCTGCAGGAGTTCTTTGAAAAGCTGCGTACAGACGAAAACCGCTGGGGCAAGCCCTTTGCGGCTTTGTTGGGCGCACTGGATGCCCAGTTAGAGCTGGGCGCGGCCGCTATCGGCGGCAAGGATTCTATGTCCGGCACCTTCCTGGATAAGGATGTGCCTCCTACGCTGATTTCCTTTGCCATTGCGCCGATAGACGCAAAGCAGGTGCTGTCGCCGGAATTTAAGGCGGCAGGACACCCGGTTTATGTCTTTGCCCCCACAGATGAAAGTGCCCAGAGTATGAAAAATGCCTGGGATGCCTTCCATACACTGCATATGCAGGGGAAGGTCAAGGCTGCCTGGGCGTTAGAGCATGGCTTGGGTGAAGCGGTTATGAAAATGTCCTTCGGTAACGGCATTGGCTTTCAGTCCTGCGCCACACTGGGCGACGATTGGCATAAGGCATCCTTCTGGGGCTTTATTGTTGCGGAGCTGACAGAGGATGTGACGATTCCCGGTGTGATGAAGATCGGTCAGACCACCAATGACGGTACCGTCACTCTGGAGCAGGACAGTGCTTCCATTGCCCAGCTTTACCAGTGGAATACCGCTGTTTTGGAAAATGTTTACCCCACCAAGACCGTGGAAACGGATCAGACGATCCCGGCGTTTGCCAATACCCAAGGCTGTCATATCGCCCCTGCCGTGAAGTGCGCCAAGCCCAAGGTTTTGATCCCGGTATTCCCCGGCACCAACTGTGAATACGATTCTGCCCGGGCTGTGATCGCGGCCGGCGGTGAGGCTGAGATCGTCGTGATCCGCAATCTGACTGCCGACGATGTGGCTCGCAGTGTGGAATATGTGGCGGAAAAGATCAAGGAAAGCCAGATGATCTTTATTCCCGGTGGCTTCTCCGGCGGTGACGAGCCGGATGGCTCCGCAAAATTCATCACTGCCTTCTTCCGTAATCCTGCCATCAAGGAGCAGGTGACCCGTCTGCTGGAGCAGCGGGACGGATTGATGTGCGGCATCTGTAATGGCTTCCAGGCGCTGATCAAGCTGGGGCTTGTACCCTACGGTAAGATCATCGATACCGATGATACCTGTCCCACCTTGACCTACAACACCATTGGCCGTCACCAAAGCCGGATCGTGCGTACCCGCATCGCCTCCAACAACAGCCCCTGGCTGAGTCTGATGAATGTGGGCGATATTGTAAATGTGCCGATCTCTCACGGCGAGGGCAGATTCTATGCTTCCCAGGAGCTGGCACAGCAGCTTGCGGCTAACGGTCAGATCGCTACCCAGTATGTGGATCTTGCGGGTAATCCCACTATGGATGCCGCCTTCAACCCCAATGGCTCTTTGTTTGCCATCGAAGGCATTACCAGTCCTGATGGACGGGTTCTGGGTAAGATGGGTCACAGCGAGCGTATTGGCAAGGAGCTGTACCGCAATGTCCCCGGTGAATATGACATCCGTATGTTTGAAGCCGCGGTTAAGTATTTTAAATAAGCCAAAAGGGTGTGTTGCATCATTTGCAACACACCCTAAATTTACGGGCACCTCGAATACTAATACCTAATTAAAATCAGACAATCTTTCCGGTTTGAATTACCTTCCAATGCGTTATCTTCCTTGATGGGCGTCAGCCCATCTGCGTCATCTGCCTTTTGGAAAGCAATTCATCCTCGGAAATCTTAGTATTCATT
>JAFTTQ010000095.1 GCA_017466665.1 Oscillospiraceae bacterium | reverse complement strand
TGTCAGACATAACCTCGACCACGTCCTCGTTCAGACCCAGGTTAAGGATGTTATCCATCTTGCCGGGCTTGGAGGCACGGGCGCCGGAACGGACGGAGACCAGCAGGGGGTTCTCCTTATCACCGAACTTCTTGCCGGTGATTTCCTCCAGCTTGGTAACATATTCCATAATTTCGGCCTGGATCTCATCATTGATCTTCCGGCCATCCTCGTAGTACTGGGTACAAGCCTCGGTGGAGATAGTGAAGCCCTGGGGAACAGGCAAACCGATGTTGGTCATTTCAGCCAGGTTTGCGCCCTTGCCGCCCAGCAGCTCACGCATGGAGCCATTGCCTTCGGTAAACAGGTAAACGTATTTGTGGGACATTGGAATCTACTCCTTTCAATGTTTTGGCGGCTCCCTGCCGCCAATTTTTTCTTTTTTCTTCAGATTTCCTTTTTAGGCGGATATAGTATAGCACGGCTTATTTAAAAAAGCAAACCTTTTTGCAGTTTTCTATGGAAATTTTTCCATTTTCTACGAAAAAACATTAAAATTTTATAGCGGCATAACCAGACACTGCCGCGCATAGATTGTCCCGGGAGGGATCATTATGGGAAAAAAGGATATTGCCATCATTATAGGCGCATTGGCAGCGGCAATTCTTTTGACCGTTGCCCAGTTAAAACAGCCGGCAGTCACCACAGGAAGCTGGGGACTGCACTTTTCCGCAGAGGGGCAGACCCCTTCCGGGCCGGCCAGCATTCAGCAGCTAAAGGCGCTGGATGCCGCTTATGTGGGAAATTCCGGGGAAAAGGTGCTGTATCTGACCTTTGACGCAGGCTATGAAAACGGTTACACCGATGGGATTTTGGATGTGCTTGATAAGCACGGGGTCAAGGCGGCGTTTTTTCTGGTGGGGGACTATTTGGAGCGCAACGGCGATCTGGTGCGGCGCATGGTGGAGGAAGGGCATATCGTAGGCAATCACACCGCCAGTCACCCGGATATGAGCAAGATCGAGGATAAGACCGCCTTTTCCAAGGAGCTTCAGGAGGTGGAGACACTGTTTCAGGAGATTACAGGCAAGGAGCTGCCGAAATTCTACCGTCCGCCCCAGGGAGTTTACAGTCAGCAAAACTTAGAGCACGCCAAGGAATTGGGCTATAAAACGGTTTTTTGGAGCCTCGCCTATGCCGACTGGGACAACAATAAGCAGCCGACCCGGGATCAGGCTTTCAGTAAGCTGATGCCCCGCACCCACAATGGGGCGGTGATCCTGCTCCACGCCACCTCGAAAACCAACGCGGAGATCTTAGATGAGCTGCTGACTGCCTGGGAAAGCCAGGGCTACCGCTTTGACACCATCGACAAACTGTTTGCCACATGACTATGCAGATAGGGCTTTTAGACAGTTTGCAAAGTCGTCACCGTCAGGGGGATCCCGGTCATGGGATGGATAAATTCCAGCTTTTTTGCGCATAGTGCCTGGGTTTTGATGTCCATTATCCGGGATAATTCCAGGGAATCTCCGCTGCCGTACTGAGGATCGCCCAAAATGGGATGCCCCATATAGGCACAGTGCACACGGAGCTGATGGGTACGCCCGGTTATGGGACGCAATGACAGCTTGCAGCAGGCGTCATATTCCTCTGTGACCTGATATTCCGTCACCGAGGGCTTTCCCTCCGGGGATACGGTACGCAATAAGCTGGGAAGAGGAAGGCGGGCAATGGGCGCATCGATCACCCCGGCTTTGGGGTCAGGCGTGCCAAAAACCAGTGCTTCATAGGTTTTTTGCAGCTTTCCCTGGGCGTGCAGGTCATTTAAAAGGCTGTGGATATGGGCGTTTTTTGCCAAAAGCACCACCCCAAAGGTATCCCTGTCCAGCCGTGTTGCCGGGTGAAAGGCGCAGCTTTGCCCGGTCCTTTGGTAATAGCCCAGCACATAGTTCGCCAGTGTGCCGGTAAATACAGACCGGGATGGGTGAATTAGCATCCCGGCGGGCTTGTCCACGCATAATATGTTTGCATCTTCGTATAAAACGGAAATTTCCCCATCCTCTGCCGGATATTGCGGTACAGGATCATCCAGTACCGCAACGATCTCATCTCCGGCAGAAACCGGGTAGTCCGCATGGCGGGGGATGCCGTTGACATAGAGCTTCTGCGCCCATTTCAGACGGTTCATCAGGCCGGTGGACAGCCCCAGCTCCTGCTTTAAGAAGCTGCTCAGCCGTCCCGCCCGTTGGGCTATGTGCTTGATTTCCAAATTTGCTCCCCCTTTTACTAAATTATTGTTTACCGCACCAGCCGTAGGGGCCGATGCCCACATCGGCCCTAACAAAAAACATTGGAAATAGGGCCGATGTGGGCATCGGCCCCTACGACCGTATTGTAATTGGTTGGTGCGCTAAATTCCAATTTATATTGCCAAGCAGACAAAAAAGACCTTGCGTTTTGCAAGGTCTTTTTTATTGCTTTTCTTACAGAGCAGCCTTTGCCTTCTCAACCAGAGCGGCGAAAGCGGCAGCGTCCTGAATAGCCATCTCGGACAGGCTCTTGCGGTTCAGCTCAATGCCAGCCTTCTTCACACCGTTCATAAAGGTGGAGTAGTTCAGACCGTAGGGCTTCACAGCAGCGCTGATACGGGTGATCCACAGTCTTCTGTAATCACGCTTTTTCAGCTTACGGCCAACGAAAGCATAGTTGCCGGACTTCATCACGGCCTGCTTGGCCATCTTAAAATGTGTAGATTTAGAACCCCAGTAGCCCTTAGCCAGCTTCAGGGTAGCATTTCTTCTCTTGCGCGTCATCATTGCGCCTTTAACTCTTGCCATTTCAGTATCCTCCTATCCTTATTTGTACGGGATCATCTTTTTGACGGCCGCGGTGTTGGTCACGTCAGCGTAAGCAGTTGTGCGCAGACGACGGGTACGCTTGGTGTCCTTCTTGGTGAGGATATGGCTCTTGTAAGCGCGGGCTCTCTTGACCTTACCGGACTTGGTCAGGTTAAATCTCTTCTTTGCACCGCTATGGGTTTTCAGCTTGGGCATAGTGTATTTCTCCTTCCGTATCTTTGGTAAAATTACTTACTTGCTTTGGGGCTGAGGAACATCGCCATAAAGCGGCCCTCCAGCTTGGGATTTTTTTCCGTGGTGGCGATTTCAGCACAGGCCTCGGCAAAGTCCAGCAGAAGCTTCTCACCTAAGTTGGTATGTGCCATTTCACGACCCCGGAAACGGACGCTGACCTTCACACGGTTGCCATCCTTCAGGAACTTCTGTGCACTTTTGACCTTGGTGTTGAAGTCATTGGTGTCGATGCTGGGGCTCATCCGGATCTCCTTAATCTCCACGACCTTCTGATTCTTCTTGGCTTCCTTTTCCCGCTTCTTCTGATCGAAGCAGAACTTGGAATAGTCCATGATCTTGCAGACAGGGGGGACTGCGTTGGGAGAGATCTTCACAAGGTCTAAGCCCTGCTCTTCTGCCAGATTATTGGCTTCATTGGCAGACATAATACCCAACTGGGCACCGTCAGCGCCGATCAGGCGGATCTCCTTATCCCGGATCTCCTCATTGAGCTGATGATCTAACTTGGCTATGGTAAAGCACCTCCAGTTACACGGTTCCGGCTTTGCCGGATAAATCAAAAAGCGGATGCCATAGCATCCGCATACTCACACAATAATCCCAAAGAGGGAAGTGGAATATTGACCCCTGAGCCTTAGGCGGGAGGTGAGGCGGATGTACAGCCTTCTTTATTGCTCAAGTATCTTACCACACCGCGCCCCCATTGTCAAGGGGTATTTTCCAAATATCTGCCGCAAAAACCGACTGCAGGTTTATAGACAAATCTGCTAAATTTCAAAACGAAGTTTGCCTTACGGCAAGTGAAGTATCCATGAAGTGAAGTTTGGCTGGCGCCAAGTGAAGTTGTGCCTTTGGCACAGTGAAGGTATCGCTTACGCGATAATTTAAAATAATTTTTGAAATAGTAATTTCAAAAACACAATCACTGCCGTACGGCAACTTCACTACGAAGTAACTTCACTTACGAAGTAAACTTCACTGCGTAGCAACTTCACCATTGTTTGTCGGCATTAGCACGCTAAACAATAATTTAGAAGTAGGGAGCGAACAGATTTATCAAAATACGGTAATTGACCACTGGTTTTCATAGGTCTTCCGGGGTGCAAGCTGGATCAAATCGCTTTTATTGGAAAACTCCTCCACCACATCCTGACGAGAGGGCAGGCTGGACCAGGGCTCAATGCACACATAGGGCGCATCGGTCTTGGGCCAGTGCCAAATGCCTAAGTAGGGCATATCCGGGTAGCTGACACAAACACCCCGATGGGAAACCTTGGAACGGAGCGTGATCTCACGGCTCATATTTTTCAGGATCACCGCATCCTCATCAAACAGATCGTGCCGCAGATCCAGCTTCTTCTGGAAGGGATAGGGCTCGTCGTGCCCGCTTAAGTACACGCTGGGAGTAAAGCCCACCCGGTCAGGCTGGCAGGGCAGTGTAAATTCCAGCTCGTAATCTTCAAATTTTTCCCCCTCCAGCAGCGGTACACGAAAACCGGGATGACCGCCGATCCCAAAGGGCATATATCGGTCACCGCGGTTTTCCACGCTGTAGCCGATCTCCAGCTTGTTGCCATTGAGGGCATAAATGATCCGCAATGTGAAGTCAAAAGGATACCGCACCAGGGTCACAATGGTGCTTTTCAGCTCCAAAACAAGATAATCGCACCCCTGCTCCACCGGCTCAAACTCCATTTTGCTGGCAAAGCCGTGGATCTCCATGGGGTACTTTTTTCCCCGGTAAAGGTAGCTGTTCTTTGTCAACCGCCCGATAAAGGGGAATAATACAGGAGCGCGGTCCTGCCAATAGGCGGGATCTCCCTGCCACAGGTATTCGATACCCTCACTGGAACGAAGGCTCATCATTTGCGCGCCCAGCGTATCCACGGTCAGACACAGCCGGTCGTTTTGGATCATCAGCATCATAGGGCCACCCCTTCCAAATCTATCCAAATATACTTATTCGTATGGTATCACATCCATACCCCTTTGGCAAGAAAAATATCACGCATTAGTGAAGTTTTGCGTTTCACGAAAAGTGAAGTTAAGTTTGCCCATTCACTTCGCCGCAAGGCGAAACTTCACTGCGAAGCAACTTCACTTCCACAGGAAACTTCACTTGCCGCAGGCAAACTTAGTTAAAGACAATGCCATCCGCTTCACAGCGAATACGATAGAATTGCTTGACCCATTCAGGCAGTGCGTCCACCTCGTCCTTGATTTTGATAAGCGTTCTTTTGCCTACCCTTCTGTCCATATACGCAAATACCCGCAAAAGATAATTGTCCGAGCTAAGAGAGGTCGCAATATCGGTTTTTAAATAAATGGTCAGGGAATGGATAAAATCTGCTTCACATAATACGCAGTTCGGCATCCACTTTTCTTTTGTTGCGACCTCATTTGCGGTCTTAAAAGCATTCCAGCTTCCTTCGTAATCCTCAAACATCGAAGGGACGCTGTCCTTTTTTCTGTATTGTTCCTTTATGTCTTGTACCTGTTCATATTGTTTATCCCATGAGAAAGCAACCATCTCTTTATTCTCATATTGGATCGTCGCTCTGCCGTAGGCGTTATGCACCTCATGATAACTGGTATAGAAATAGGATATTTTGTCTTTAAGAGAATCACAAAGCAAATCATTCATTTGTTTTTTTAGATTACTCCATGACTTGTATTTGCTTTTTTCATCAGAGATCATTTCAGGCTCCTTCCTGCTTGTAATATCATTCAAAACATTCAACATCTATAATATCTGTAATAAACAATTCAATATTTGTCCATTTTGTACGCGCATTTAACTGAATCATTTTCCAATTTGTGAGTTTGCTGTCGTATTCATCATGGATAACCATATTTCCTTTTTTAAAGAGGGAAGTAAATTGTTTAAAAGAAATCTCTTTCCAGCCTCTCCGTTTGGTTTGGCGGACAAAGATAAAAGAATCCGGATCTTCACTGGAAAACACGCCTTTATCAATAACAAATGCTAACTTCTTTCTTAATGGCTTCAGCTCCTGTCCGTTTTCATCTGTGGCATAGAAGCCGTTTGGAAAAGAAAGAATAATTCTGTTGTCTTTTAAGACTAAGGAATCGATTTCACAATCATGGAGCTGATACTGCATTATACAGCCTCCTTTTGGTGAAGTTTTTGCTTTGCAAAAGTGAAGTTAAGTTTGCCCATTCACTTCGCCGCAAGGCGAAACATCACTGCGAAGCAACTTCACTTCCACAGGAAACTTCACTTGCCGCAGGCAAACTTAGTTGGAATCAATCGTTTGTCAAGCAAACGATTGATTCTACGTGTGCGCATCTTGGGAACAAATCAGCCGCCTGAGCGGATAATAGCCGGTAGCCCCTTTCCTTTAAAAGTGCCACATCTCTGGCGAGCGTTGCCGGGTCACAGGAAACATAGACGATCTTGCGGGGGTTCATTCGGTGCAATGCTTCGATGGTATCGGCATTAAGCCCCTTTCGGGGCGGATCTACCACCACTAAATCCGGGTGGATGCCCTGTTTTTCCAGCTCCAGTGCGGCCTTTCCCGCGTCACCGCAGAAAAATTCCGCGTTTTCGATGCCGTTGCGTTTGGCATTTTCCCTGGCATCCCGGACAGCCGCCTCCACCACCTCCACGCCAATGACCCTTCCTGCCTGCTTTGCCATCACCAGGGTAATGGTACCCACACCGCAGTAAAGATCCAGCACCAGATCGTTTTTGGTGATTCCCGCCTGGTCGATGGCGGCCTGATACAGCCGCTGCGCCTGTGGGTGGTTCACCTGATAGAAAGACCGGGCAGACAGCCGGAAGGTCAGACCGCACAGGGTATCTTCAATATAGCCGGGGCCATAAAGGACGATCTCCTCATCCCCCAGCACAGAATTGCCCGGTTTTGTATTGACGCTGAGCACCAGGGTACGAAAACCGGGAATGCTTTTCAGGGCCTCTATCAGTGCCTTTTCCTTGGGAAGTGACCTGCCGTTGACCGTCAAATTCACAAGAATTTCCCCGGAGACCCAGCCCCGGCGGACAAAAATATGCCGCAAAAGGCCCTGATGGGTAGTTTCATCATAGGTGCTGATATGATGGCGGTTTAAAAAATCGATCACCGTATTTTTGACCTGATCTGCCTGGGGAAAAAGGATCAGACAGCCGGAATTTTCCACAATTTGGTGGGTGCCGGCACGGAAAAATCCGGCATAAGCTCTGCCCTTTTTACTTGCCACCGGGTACACCGCCTTATTGCGGTAGCCGGTGCAGACAGGAGCTGCCATCAGGGGGATATTTTCCAAATTCTCGCCGCCGATGCGGTTTAACGCCTGCCTGACCCGGTCAGCCTTCATGCGGCATTCCTCAGCATAGTCCATATGCCAGAAATCACAGCCGCCGCAGAGCTTTGCCACCGGGCACTGCCGGTTTACCCGATGGGGAGATTTTTCCAACAGCTCCGTGATCTTACCGGCTGCCCAGGTTTTCTGCGCCTTTTCAATGCGCACAAGGCATTTTTCTCCCACCAAGGCGTTGAGGATGAATACGGCGCAGCCTTCAATTTTGGCAATGCCCTGCCCCTCGGCAGTGTAGTCCGAGATCACCGCCTCGTAAATTTTCCCTTTTTCAAGCATAAGCCTTTTCCTTCATTAGATGTGTAAATTATTGTTTAGCGCACAAACCGTAGGGGCCGATGCCCACATCGGCCCTAATAAAAATGCCCCTACGACCGCATTGTAATTGGTTGGTGCGCTAAATTCCAGTTTATTTCAGTTTCATTTCCATGCCGATTTTTTGGGGCTTTAAACCCAGCTTTTCATAAAAGCCCATAGCGCTTTCATTGCAGCACCACACATTTAAGGTCACGCTGCTTGCCTTCCGCATTCCGGCATAGCGCAGAATTTCCTGATAAATAGCCTTGCCAATACCCTGACCGCGGCAGCTTTCATCCACGCACAAATCGTCAATATATATTTCCGTGTGGTCAGCGATTACAGGATCGTTTTCATATATTTTTACCTGGCAAAAGCCGTAGCCGACCACTTTATTCCCTTCAGACGCAACAAAAATGGGATTTTTCGGGCTATCCAACATAGCCAGCACCTGAGATGCGCCGTATTTCTGCGCGCCGCTGCGGAACAGATCCGGTCTTCCCTGGTGGTGGACTCTGCCAACCTGCTTTAACAGTGCCAGGATCCCGCTCACGTCCTCAGCCTTGGCAAAACGAATTTCCATATTGCTACCTCCTTTATCATATCACAAATCAGGATCCAACCTGTTGTCCGTTCAATGTTATCCGTTTAATTTGCCTTTGCGCCGGCATTTTCCACCATTGCCACCATATCCTCATAGGGCATCATACCGTCTCTTTTTTCGGTAATAATACCCCGGGCATCCAGTACCACGGTATAGGGATAGCCCACACCGCCGCCAAGCTGCAGGCAGTAGTCGCCGTTGTACTTGTTATAAGTGCCTGTGGTTTCCCAGGAGAAAATAATGGGGGAATCGGCATAGTTTTCTGCCAAAAAAGCGGGCATTTTCTTGTAACCCTCTAAGGAATGGACAGCAATCACTGTGACAGTTTCGCTGTAATTTGTCGCCAGCTCCTCAAAATGGGGCATTTCGCTGGTACAGGGATTGCACCAGGTTCCCCAGAAGTTGATAACAGTGACCTTCCCGGTCTTGGTGGGATCGATGGTTTCCCCGGTCTCACCGTTTTCATCCACCACCGGCAGATCATAGCCGTAACACAGCTTGCCCACCTCATTGCCCAATTCCGGCAAAGTCTCCTCCGGCTCCGTCACCTCGGGCTGGGTTGTGGTAATTTCCTCCTGAGCGCCATCACAGGCGGCAAAGGACATTATCATCAGCATTGTCAGTAAAATCGCAAGGATCTTTTTCATATTCATTCCTCCATATTGGTTTTGTTTTCGGCGTTCAGCGCGTCTACCACAATATCCTTGTAGGGATTGACGATCACCGTACGGTAGGTGTGGTAGATCACCATACCGGGCTTGGCGTTGGGGGGCTTCTTTACCTGCTTGACCGGGGTCACATCCACTGGGATGTTCTGACCGCCGGCAGTCTCGGCATAGTAGGCGGCAAGCTGTGCCGCCTGGGTCACGGTATCATCCGGGGGCTGGGTGCCGCCGCAGGAGATGATTACATGGCTGCCGTGTACCTTTTGGGCATGAAGCCATATATCATCCTTCCGCGCCAGCCGGAAGGTCAGCTCCTCATTTTGCCGGTTGTTTCTGCCCACATATATGGGGTAACCGTCGGTGGATTCAAACCGCAGGGGGGGTAATTTTCCCTGCTTCATCTTCTTTCTGCCGGAATCCCGGCGCAGATAGCCCCCATCCTGCAATTCCCGGCGGATCTCCTCCAATTCAGAATCGGTCTGTGCCCGATCCAGCTCCTCCAAAACACTGCGTAGATACTGTATCTCCTGCTGCCCTAATTGGATCTGATGGGTCAGCTCCTTTTCGGCGTTTTTCATCCGGGTGTAGTCCTTGTAGAATCTGGCGGCGTTCTGCTGGGGAGAGAGCAGCGGGGAGAGAGGAATGTCAATTTTTTTCATTTCCTCGTCATAAAAATCCTCTGCTGTAAGGATCGTCTGCCCCCGGCTGATCCGGTGCAGATTGGCAGTAACGATGTCCCCCAGTTGACGCAGCCGTTCCCGGTCATAGGTGGCAGAGAGCTCCTTTTCCTGCACAGCGATTTTTCGTACTGTGCGGGAAAGAAGATTGGAAACCGTTTTACGGATCGCCTGCCCCTTTTGCCGCATGGCATCCCGCCGATCCCGGAGGGTGTAGCAGGCATCCAAGAGGCTGCCAAAGGAAGGGGCAATTTTGCAGTCGCCGTACTGGTAAATAGGGCAGAAGGCGTATTGCTTGGGGATGCCCTCCCGGTCAGTCATATAGTATGGCTGGGGGAAATCCAGATTTTTCTGAAAAAAATCCGCCAGCTTTTGGGAAATCGTCAGAATATCCCCATTTTCCAGCCGTGCCTGGGTATCTCCGGCGGCGTAAAGAGCCGCCTCCCGGCAGACTAAGGGTGAAAGCCCGCCCAAGCTGTCCATCAGCCGGTCACAGAGCAGATCCGCACCAGGGGCAGAGAGTAAATGGGTGTAATCCTCCCCATTCAGTATCCGGGGGTCAGCTTTGCCTACCGGCTCCGGCTGCTGATAGTATAATCCCGGTAGAGCGGGACGCTTGATGTGATCGTCAATCCCGATCCGCCGCAAGCAGTCAATGATCCGGTCATCCCCGCCCAGCAAATAAATATTGCAGGTTCTGCCCATTAGCTCCGCGATCAGCTTTTTCTGCACCGGGTCACCCAATTCGTCAATGCAGTCAAAGGTGAAAACTGCCAGCCGTTCCATAGGCGGCTGTGTCACCGAGGAAAGCCTTGCGCCGGTAAGGTGCTTGCGCAGCAGCATACAGAACATGGGCGGCTCTGCCGGATTTTCCGGGCTTTCAGAAGTGAGCTGAAGCCGGGGAGATGCAGGATTTGCCGCCAGCAGCAGCTTTTCCCTGCCACCGGCGCATTTGAGCAGCAGAAGAATGGTATCACGGCTGGGCTGATGGATCTTCTCCACCCGGCTGCCAATGGCTTTTTCCCGGATCTCCTTTAAAACGGCAGAGAGAAAATAAGCGTCAAATGCCATAAAGTTCCTCCATAACGGTGTTAAAAAGCTGATTCAGCCGCTGGGTCTGTCCCAGCAGGTACAGCGCCCCAAACAGGCTTTCCAGCCCGGTGGCAAGGGCATATTCCTTGGCGGTAGCGCCCTTGGGATGGGTGTGGGTGTGGGCGTTTTTGCCCCGGCGGAAATAGGATGCCTCATCCTCCGTCAAAAGGGGCTTCAGGGCTTCGGCGAATTTTGCCTGAGCGGGGGCACGCACCAGCTCCACCGTATCCCGGTGCAGCTTTAAAACCGTTTTGTCGCCCCGGACGCAGAGCCAGCTCCGGCACAGCAGCTCAAAAACACCGTCACCGATGTGCGCCAGCCCCAAATTGGAGATGGCTCCCACCTGCTGGGGTGTAAATTGTAATTGAAATAGGTCTTCCATGGGACTCCTCTCCCTGTTTATAGAATTTATTATTTATTCTTTATTATTTTTTCTTTATTCTTTAAACACATTCCATTCCTGGCTAAAATCGACGCAATGACACAGCAGCTTGACAGCTTTGTTTTAATAATGTTACCAAATTTTCAGTGGTATGTCAAATATTCCGGGCGTGATAACCGTGTGAAAACAGGTGACGGAATTTCGGTTTACATAAAGCAAAAATTATGCCGTTTTTTGGCAGTGGAAAAGCGGAGAGTTTTCCACACTTTCCACAGGTTTTTCCACAGGGTAAGAAAAAAACAACCCCTGCAAACCATAGGGCTGCAGGGGTTTTCCACAAAAATGGGGGAAATTTCCCGTTAGTTGTCATAATTCCGATTGGTTTACAGAACAACACAGTTTTACCGCAAACACCCGCTCCGGTTTCTCGCCGGGATCCTCCCGGGCACGGGTTCCGTCCAGGGATAAAACGCCGTCGTCTGTTATACTCCAGCGCAGAGTAAGCGCCTGCCCCAAAAGGGCTTCCGCCAGGTAGCAAACCGTCAATTCCTTTGGAGTAATGGCAGGGAGCAGGCTTTCTGTATGGTCTAAGTACTTGGTGTTGTTGACGTGACCGTTGATATCCAGATCATCGGGGCTGACACACCATATTTTTTTGTTTTGATGATCGCCGGGGGCTAAGGAACCGGGGGTGCTGATCTCCATACCCCGCAGAACACCGGGCACATCCACACCGCTCTTTCCCGGGAGCACCATCATCCGGGTCTGGGTATTCATCAAAACCCACAGGCTCACAGTTTCAAACAGCAGGTCTCCCTGACCATCGGTGGCACGAACCGCTCTGGGGTAGGCAGACCGGGTGGCAGGCATAGGCCAGGTCTGCAAATGCACCGTTTCCCCGGCCTTTGGCAGACGGTGGATCACAGCCTTGTGCCGAAGAACTGCCCAGAAAAGCCCCTTTTCTGCCAAGGCATCCCAGGTGTATCCCAGCAGATCACTGTGACCGCCGGAAACCTCCTGCACATAACGCAACAGGGCAGATAGCTTCATTAAACCGTTTTCATTTACATCACGGTTTTCTACCGTGACTGTTCTTTCATAAAGTAATTCCATCATTTGACCTCGTTTTTGTTTCGCTTACTATCATCTACCGAACCGAGTGTTCTTCTGAGCCTGCAATAGAAATAACTGCCTACTATGAGATTGCCACGGCGCTTTGCGCCTCGCAATGACACCGTAATTTAGAAGCCGTTGCGTCGATTTTGGTAGTAAGATAAATTATAACTTAAAGAATAATTTTGGGCATTTGCGGCAGAAGCTACGGCTCGATGGGAGTTAGGGGGACGGTCAGCTCACTGTCTTCCCGGTAAAATGTCAAAAGCAAGGAATGTCCAGGTTGCAGATCAACCATTTTTTCCTGAAAATCCGCTTTCCCGGTAATAGGCACCCCATCCACTGCCACCAAAATATCCCCCAATCGAATGTCTGCCTTTGCAGCGGGACTGCCCGGCATTATCTGGGATATATACAGCCCCTGGGGCCACTGGTTATAGCTGCGGTAGACACTTTCGATCTCCTCACCGGTCAGCCCCAGCTCCGGGACGGTGATGCTCTCCTGAGAAACGCTGAGAAGGGATGCCTCCGCGGCACCGTTTTCCGAAAATTCTACGGAGCCCTCCGCCTGCTGCTCCAGCATCCGAAACAGGCGAATGTTCATCATACCCAGAACCGTTACAATACTGATCAGCAGGATCACCAGAATCAGCAGTACCGCAATGATCCCACGGTAGCTTTTAGGCGGGTTGGTGCTGCCGGTACGGTAGGTATCAGGATTTCCGGCACAGCCGGGTTCATAATTTCGCATAATAAAACCTCAATTAACCAAAGGTAGGGTGAAGGTGAATTCTGTTTGACCATCCCGGCTGACCACAGAAATGTTTTCCCCGTGGGCACAGATGATGGTCTTGACAATGTAAAGTCCCAAACCCCAGCCGTCCCGGTTTTCCGTGCGGCTTTTATCCAGCTTGTGAAAGCGGTCAAACACCAAAGGCAGCTCGCTGGAGGGGATGGTCTTGCCGGAATTGCGCACAGATACATAGATCTTATTGCCGCCGGTGCGCAGTGTCAGACCTAACTGGCCTGCTTCCGGGCAGAATTTCACGGCATTATCCATAAGATTGTAGAGGACTTGTGTAATCTGATCCTGCTGGGCACGGGTGTAGACCGGGTAATCCGGCATATCCACCTGCACATCCAAATTCTTGGCAGTGATCTTCTGCTCAAAGCTGAGCAGAACCTGGCCGGCACTTTCCGTTACATCAAAGCGGCTCTTCTGCTCAGCGGGGATGCTTTGATTTTCCTGAAGGCGGGCCGTATCCAGCATACTGCGCACCAACCGGTTCAGCCGCTTGGTCTCCTCGGAGATAAGCTGCAGATAGTGGGTCTGCCTTTTTTGGGGGATGGTTCCATCCAAAATGCCGTCGGCAAAGCCTGCAATGGTGGTCATGGGGGTCTTTAATTCGTGGGATACATTGGCGACAAACTCCTGCCGCTGGTATTCACTTTTTTGCAAAGAAGCTGCCATATTGTTAAATGCCAATGCCAATTCCTGAATTTCCTCCGGGTAGGTGGGTTTGACCTCCACCCGGGCATCCAGATCGCCGTGACCAAAGGCAACGGCAGCTTTACGCATTTGGCTCAGGGGCCTGCTGTGGTTTCTTGCCACCCAGATCATAATGGCGATGGCGACTACGATCACTGCCGCGCAGGACAGCAGGTAAATGTGAGAAAGGGATCTCAGGGCATCCAGCGTATCGGCAATGGGGGTAGAGACCACCACAATGCCAACAGGCCCGTTACTGCTGTCCAGAATAGGAACCGAAACCACAAACCGGGGCTCATCGTATAATCCGTGCAAAAGCATGGTGCTCTCCGCATAGCCGGTGGACAGCACACGGCTGAGATAATCCCTGCCGATCTGCAAGCCCTGATGGTCGCAGCCCATTGGCGCATCGGAGCAAAGCAAAAGACTGCCGCTTTGGTCGCATATGACGGTATCATACCCGGAAACCTGAGAGGCCACGGAAAAGCTGATAAAAAACTCCTCTTCCCGCTCAATGCCGTGGTTGTAGTATGCCGATGACAGCCGGGAAACGGTCTGTGCCTGTGTTTCCAGCCGCTGCATGACCCGCTGCTCCATCACATTCCGGGCAAGCATCTGAAACATCACGCCAACGGTGACAAGCGCCATCAGCAAAATGGTAATGGCAGGAACAAAGCTTCGGCTAAAGGATGATTTCATTTATTGTGCCTCAAATTTATAGCCAACGCCCCATACAGTACGCAGGCACCATTTTTCGGATACGCCTTCCAGCTTTTCACGCAGGCGTTTTACGTGGACATCGACGGTACGGGAATCCCCAAAGTAATCAAAGCCCCACACCTCATCTAAAAGCTGATTGCGGGTGTAGACCCGGTTGGGAGAGGAGGCAAGGTAAAACAGAAGCTCCATCTCCTTGGGGGGTGTATCCACCTTTTTGCCGTCTACATACAATTCAAAGGCGTCCATATCGATGATAAGCTTGTCAAAAACCAGCCGGCGGGCTTTTTCCTCCGCGGCGGCACCCTCACTGCGGCGCAGAACAGCCTCGATCCGGGCGATCAGCTCCCGCATTTCAAAGGGCTTGGTGATATAGTCGTCAGCGCCAGCCTTCAAGCCTGTGATCTTATCGTCCAGCTCGCCCTTGGCGGTGAGCATAATGACCGGAGTACGGCTTTCACTGCGGATCGTTTTGCAGACAGCCCAGCCATCCATCACCGGCATCATCACATCCAGTAAAACCAGATCCGGCTTAATGGCACGGAACTTGGCAAGACCCTGCCCGCCGTCACCGGCAACCGTCACCGCGTAGCCCTCTTTTTCCAGATATAGCTGCAAAAGCTCCTGAATGTTCTTGTCATCCTCAACGATCAAAACAGAAATTGCCATATCCCATTACCTCCAAATCTGAATTTGTTGTTATTTTACCTTATTATACTGCATAAATGCAAGATAGGATGAATATTTTGTTAATAGTTTCGCCTCAAAATGTTAACGACCATATTTTTGCTTGCATTTACCCAATTTTTGCGGTATTCTTAATACAAATTGGAATTTATCTTACTAACCGATTATAACGCACTCGTAGGGGCCGATGCCCACATCGGCCCTATTGGGGGCATTTTTTATTAGGGCCGATGTGCCTCAATCGGCCCCTACGGTTTGTGCGCTAAACAATAATTTACAAGCAGTAAGGCGGTAGAAAATGGAATTTTTAGAAATTTTAAAGGCCATTTTATTTGGCATTGTGGAGGGTATCACCGAGTGGCTGCCGGTGTCCTCCACCGGGCATCTGATCCTGCTGGACGAATTTGTCAAGCTGAAGGTCTATGGGGATCCCACTCAAAATGAAGCCTTTATGGAGATGTTCAATGTGGTCATCCAGCTTGGGGCTATTTTGGCGGTAGTACTGCTGTTTTTCCATAAGCTGAACCCCTTTTCTCCCAAAAAGGATGCTGTGCAGAAGAAAGATACCTGGCAGCTATGGTTTAAGGTCGTGGTGGCTGTGCTGCCCTCTGCGGTGATCGGACTTCTGCTGGACGACTGGATGGATGCCCACCTTCATAATTACATCGTGGTCGCCATTACTCTGATCTTATACGGCGTGGCATTCCTGTTCGTGGAAAAGCTGAACGAAAAACGTGCTGTAAAAATTGGGGATGTCAAGAATATTGACTACCGTACTGCCATTTTGATCGGCGCCTTCCAGTGCCTGAGCCTGATCCCCGGCACATCCCGCTCCGGCTCCACCATTTTGGGTGCTATTTTGCTGGGTGTTGGACGCAGTGCCGGTGCGGAGTTCTCCTTCTTCCTGGCGATCCCCACCATGTTGGGTGCCAGCGGTCTGAAAATGCTAGGCTTTTTGATGGATGGCGTGCCCTTTACCGGAATCTCTGTGGCAGTACTGCTGACAGGCTGTTTGGTCAGCTTCCTGGTAAGCTTACTGGTCATCAAGGGGCTGATGGAATATGTCCGCAAGCGCAGCTTCTCCGTATTTGGCGTATACCGTATTATTTTGGGCGTTGCCGTTATCAGCTATTTTTTGCTGAAATGATAAATATTTAGGAGGAAATACAATGGATATCAAGGCAAAAATCGAAGAGCTCGTAAACAAACTGAAATCTGATAAGGATCTGATGAGCAAGTTTTCCGCAAACCCCATCGGCACCGTGGAGGGTCTGCTGGGCGTTGATCTGCCCGACGATCAGATCAAGGGTCTGGTGGACGGCATTCAGGCAAAGCTGAGCCTGGATAAGCTGGGCGGCCTGGGTAAGCTGTTCGGCAAATAAGCAAGCAAAAAACGCTCCCTGATTTTCAGCAATGTCATTAAGTCAAGCGAATATGTCATTCCGAGACCAGTCATTTGACTGGTCGTGGGAATCTCCAGCGTATCGATACATAGGAGATTGCCACACAAGTGACTTAGGTCACTTGTTCGCAATGACACTAACTTAATGACATTGCTGAAAATCAGGGGGCGTTTTTATATTTATTCAGCTTCTTTTTCCAGCCTTTCCCGTTCGGCTTGGGACAGGCGGAGGTAATTGGGGGTCAGGGCAGCGGCATCGCAGGCCTCGCCCCTT
>JAFTTQ010000094.1 GCA_017466665.1 Oscillospiraceae bacterium | reverse complement strand
GAGAATCGCCCAACTGACTCAACTTTTCTAAACGCAAACTTTCATCCCAAAATCCTATTTGCATCTCTCTCGCCCCCTTGTTGGTTTATTATATCATATCTTTATAATTTGTGCGAGTTTTTAGAGATGCCCTATTGTTTATCTTATTAACCGTAGGGGCCGATGTGCCTCAATCGGCCCCTACGACCGTATGGTGATTGGGTGGTGCGCTAAATTAACATTTAATGAATAAAGGAAAAAGAATAAATAATAAAGAATAAATAATAAAAAAGTATAGCGGGGGCGGGAGGGGGTAGAATATTCTATGGCCCGACGATGGTGCCGGGAGCGCCAGTAAAGGAAGAAAGGACTTCCACAGGGATGTGGTAATCCCGGGCAAACTCCACACTGCGGTCGTGAAGCACCTGAGCGCCACCCTCAATCAGCTTCAGCATCTTCTCATAGCTGATGCGCCCAAACCGGGTGGCACCGGGGTAGAGCCGGGGATCCCGGTCATATACACCGTCTACATCCGTATAGATCTGGCACAGATCTGCCTGCAAAAATGCCGCCAGTGCGACTGCGGTGGTATCGGAGCCGCCGCGCCCCAGTGTGGTAATGTCGCCTTTGGGATTGATGCCCTGAAAACCGGTGACCACCACGATATTACCCTTTTCCAGCTCCTTTTGGATGCGGTCGTTTCCAAGCCCTGTGATCCGGGCGTTGCCGTGGGTACCGTCGGTTGTAATGCCAGCCTGCCAGCCTGTCAGGCTTATGGCAGGGTAACCCAGCGCACCGATGGCCATTGCCATCAGTGCGGCGGAGAGCTGCTCGCCCACTGCAAGGCACATATCCATTTCCCGGGCAGAGCCCCGGAGATTAACAAATTCAGCCTTGGTGATCAGTTCATCGGTAGTGTCGCCCTGTGCGGAAACCACCACGACCACCTGTGCTCCCTGCTGATACAGCCCGGTGACTCGCCGGGCGGCGGCGTGTACCCGTCCGGCACCCGCAAGGGATGTGCCGCCGTATTTCTGTACGATCAACATTCTGATCACCTCCGAGCCATCCTATGCAGGACATACACCGAAAGTGACATTATTTTGTTTATCGAGCTAACGCCCGATAAAAATTGAGAATTGAAAATTGATAATTGAGAATTTATGGTGTGCGCTTTGCGCACTATTTTAAATTATTTCCGTAGGAAATACCATAATTTTCAGTTTTCCATTGTCAATTGGCGCCTTAGCGCCATAAATTCCAATTTTGCATTCTGCATTATGCATTTAGCATTAGAAAAGACCTGCCGGGTGGGCAGGTCTTCATAAACAGTATTAGCCGGCGAGGATCTCGGCCTTGATAACACCCTCGGCACCCCGAAGCTGACGCAGCAGTTCTTCAAGCTGCACAGTCAGATCCATGGTTTCCGCGGAAATGGTCACAACAGCACAGCCGTTGGTAGGTACGATAGAATTGATGGTCATAATGTTTGCCTTGTTGGTGGCAAACAGGGCCAGAATATCGGAAAGGATGCCGGGGGCATCGTGAAGCAAAAGCTGGAAGGTGATGATCCGCCCGGTCATCATATTTTGAAAGGGCAGAACCGCATCCCGGTACTTATAGAAGGCACTGCGGCTGATACCGGTCATTTGGGTGGCATCGTTAACGGTGGCGGCTTCGCCAATGGACAGAAGCCGCTTGGCTTCTGCGACCTTTAAGAAGATCTCCGGGAGCGCGGAGGCTTCCACGATATAATATTTTGGAGTGTTTGCCATAGTCGACCTCCTGATTTTTAGATTGCGGGTCTGTGCCTGCTTTATCTTTTATAATTGTAGCATACTATTAAAAAAAAGCAAGTAGGAAAGTGGTCAGCGGTTACAAAAAAAGGGGGAAAAGGATGACTGCGCAAACGGTGAAAAAGCTCCTGATGGTGGGGGGAAGCCTGCTTATCCTGTGGCTGGCGGTGCGGTTTTTACTGCCGGTGGCAGTGCCGTTTCTGATCGGTGCGGTTTTGGCTTTTGCGGCGGAGCCGGGGGTAAGGCTCTTTCAAAATAAAATGAAATGGCGGCGCACACCGGCAGTGGTGCTGTGCGTGAGCCTGACTCTGCTGCTGATGATAGCGCTGCTTTCTGTGCTGGGTGCGGCAGCGGTGCGGGAGCTGGGCTCTGTGGCAAAGCTGACACCGGCTGTGGGGCAGACAGTGGGGCAGGGGATGGCAGTGCTGGAGGACTACCTGGTGAGCCTTGCAGACCGGGCGCCGGATAATATCCGCCCCATGCTTTTACGGACGGTGACAGATACCTTTCAGGATGGAAGCGCACTGGTCAATCAGGTGACTGACCGGATCCCCGGTGCGGCGGCTTCCCTGATCAGCCATCTGTCCCAGGGTGTGCTGGCGGTGGGAACCGGAATCCTGGCGGGCTTTATGATTTCCATTCGGCTGCCGAAGATCAAAAAATGGCTCTATGAAAATTTGCCCCAAAGCTGGCGGGAAAAGGTGCTGCCTGCGGGAAAACGGGTGAAAAAGACCTTTGGGCGGTGGCTGTTTGCACAGTTAAAGCTGATGATAGTGACTTGGGCAGTTGTAGCATTAGGCTTTACACTGATCGGCATTTCCCGAGGCATCCTGTGGGCGGCATTGGTGGCACTGGTGGATGCGGTGCCGGTGCTGGGTACCGGCACGATCTTAGTACCCTGGGCACTGGTGCGGTTTTTACAGGGGGATGTGCTGCAGGGCGCGGGACTGCTGGCGACCTTCTGTGTGGCGTGGCTGATACGGAGCGTGCTGGAACCCCGAATCGTGGGAAAATCGTTGGGCTTGGATCCCCTGATCTCCCTGATGGCCTTCTATGTGGGCTTTAAGCTGTGGGGGATCCCCGGGATGATCCTGGCACCGATGCTCGCGGCGCTGATCAAGAGCTTCATCGATAATTCACAAATATTTCATAAGGAAACCTCTTGACAATTTTAGCACTCTAGTGTATAGTGTGCTTAGCACTCAAAGGTAATGAGTGCTAAAACGAAGGAGCGTGATGAATGTGGAACTGACTGAGAGAAAAAAGAAGGTTTTGCGCAGTGTGGTAGACCTGTATATCCGCACCGCTGAGCCTGTCGGCTCCAAGCTCATCGCGGAGCTGCCGGATATGCAGTACTCCTCCGCTACCATCCGCAGTGAGATGGCTGACCTGCTGGCTATGGGCTATTTGGAACAGCCCCATACCAGTGCCGGCCGTGTCCCCTCCGCTGCCGGTTACCGGCTGTATGTAGATGAACTGATGGCAGAATACCGGCTGTCCCTGGATGAAACCAAGTCCATCAGCTCTGCCATTGAAGAAAAAATGCAGAAGGTCGATAAAATGGTGGAAAAGGTGGCAAAGCTGGTCTCCCAGGCCACTGACCTGCCGGCCATTTCTGTTGCCTCCCGCTATGGCGGCGCTACCGTCAGCCGGTTTGACCTGATTTTGGCAGGGCAGGGCAGTATCATTTTGGTGCTGATGCTCTCCAGCGATGAAGTGGTCAATAAGCTCATTAAGCTGCCGGTGCAGTTGGAGGAAAACGACTTAAAGCTTCTGGCGGCACTTCTGAATGCCACAATGACGGAGCTTCCCGTTGAGGAATTTAACCAGGCCCTTTTGGAGCGGGTGATGCGTTCTGCCGGAGCCGGCGCCAGCTTGGTGCCCATCGTGATGGAATTTGTGGTGGATACCCTGAACCGTCAGGGCAGCACAAATATGGCGGTTGCCGGTCAGATGCGGCTGCTGGGCCAGCCGGAATACCGGGATGTGGATAAGGCACAAAGACTGATGACCAGCCTGGACGAGGAGGCCCTTTCCAATCTGCCTGCGGTGATGCAAAACACCAACGGCACCCAGATTTTGGTAGGCCCTGAGCATGTGGCACGGGAGCTGAAGGACACCAGCGTGGTTATGACCCGGTTTGATATCGGCGACGGTATGCAGGGTATGATCGGCGTGGTGGGCCCCACAAGAATGGATTACGCCAAGGTCACCGCAAGATTGAGCTATTTTGCGGAGAGCCTGTCAAAAATGTTTGCAAAGCCGGAGCAGCCCCAACTGCCTGAAGCCGGTAAGGAGGAATAAAACGTGGCAAAGAAAGAAAAGAAGGAGCTTCCCGAGGAGGAAGTGACCGAAACGCCCGAAACAGTGGAAGAAGCTGTTCCGGAGGTCGATCCCTGGGAGGAAAAGTATAATGCCGAGCACGATGCCTACCTGCGTTTGGCTGCGGATTACGACAATTTCCGCAAGCGCACCGTGAAGGAAAAGGAACAGTCCTACGGCAATGGCAAGGCGGACGCAGTGGAAAAGCTCCTGCCGGTTTACGACACTTTGGAGCGGGCAATGAACCAGCCTACGGAGGATGCCGCCTATAAAAAGGGCGTGGAGATGACCATGACCCAGCTTGTAGCGATCCTGAACGGTTTGGGTGTGGAGATCTTCGGCAATGTGGGCGATGTGTTTGACCCCAATATCCATAATGCCGTGATGCACACGGAAGACGAAAATGCTCAGGAAAACACCATCACCCAGGTGTTCCAAAAGGGCTTTAAGCTGGGTGAAAAGATCGTGCGGTTTGCCATGGTGCAGGTCGCCAACTAAAAATGTATACAATTTTCTAATATATAGGAGGAAAATATTATGAGCAAGATTATCGGAATTGACCTGGGTACTACCAACTCCTGCGTAGCAGTGCTGGAAGGCGGCGAGCCTGTTGTCATCGCCAATGCCGAAGGCGGCAGAACCACCCCCTCTGTGGTGGCATTCTCCAAGACCGGCGAGAGAATGGTGGGTCAGGTGGCAAAGCGTCAGGCTGTTACCAATGCCGACCGTACCATCGCATCCATCAAGCGTCATATGGGCGAAAATTACCATGTTAACATTGACGGCAAGGGCTATACCCCCCAGGAGATCAGCGCCATGGTGCTGCAGAAGCTGAAGGCAGACGCAGAGGCTTACCTGGGTCAGCCTGTGACCGAGGCGGTCATCACTGTTCCCGCATATTTTTCCGACGCACAGCGTCAGGCTACCAAGGATGCCGGTAAGATCGCCGGACTGGATGTGAAGCGTATCATCAACGAGCCTACCGCAGCTGCGCTGGCTTACGGCCTTGACAAGGAAAACGAGCAGAAAATTATGGTCTATGACCTGGGCGGCGGTACGTTCGACGTCTCTATTTTGGAGATCGGCGACGGCATCGTAGAGGTTCTGGCTACCGCAGGTGATACCCGCCTGGGCGGCGACGACTTCGACCAGAGAATTATGGACTATTTGGTTGCCGAGTTCAAGAAGGCAGAGGGCGTAGACCTTTCTAAGGATAAGGTTGCTATGCAGAGATTGAAGGAAGCTGCTGAAAAGGCTAAGATCGAGCTGTCCGGCATGACCACCACCGCTGTGAACCTGCCCTATATCACCGCCGATTCCACTGGCCCCAAGCACCTGGATGTGACCATCAGCCGTTCCAAGTTCAATGAACTGACTGCCGATCTGGTGGAGCGCACATTGAAGCCTGTCCGTCAGGCTATGAGCGAT
>JAFTTQ010000093.1 GCA_017466665.1 Oscillospiraceae bacterium | reverse complement strand
CTGGGGGAAGCTGTCAAAAAATGATATTTTTGACTGATGAGGGGAACAGTACAATACAGGAACGCCCTACTGCACCAATGTGTATTCGATTTTCTCCTCATCCGTCAGCCCTTATGGGCTGACACCTTCCCCCCGGGGGGGAAGGCTTTGGCGTGTGCGCCTAACCTTCTGCTCTAAACAATAATTTACACAAACTGCCCGGTGGACGGGAACATCCACCGGGCAATTTGCGTTGCGAATCATTTTGTATTTATTTTCTATCCCAGGCAGATGCTGCGGAGCATTCTGACAAAAATCTGCCCCCAGCTAAGCCTTGCTACCGGCTGGGCAGCCACCAATGGGATTTCTGCCAAAATCTGCTCCCCTGATGTTACTGTCATGGTGCCTAACCGCTGCCCCTGACTGACGGGAGCCTCCACCCCATCGGAAAGCTCAACCTTCACGTTGACAGTGTTTTTCTGAGATTTATCGATCAGCACGGATCCGTCACTTGCCGGCACTGCCTGCACCTGCTGCTGGGTGCCCAGCTTGACCGGAACTGCTACCTGGCTGTCCAGCTTGGGCGCAATCAGGGCATAGCTGGCAAAGCCGTGATCCAGCATACTTTTGCAGGCGGCAAACCGCTCTGCCGAGGTATCACAGCCCAACACCACCGCGATCAGCTCCATTCCATCCCTTTCCGCCGACGCCGAAAGGCAAAAACCTGCCTGTGAGGTATAGCCGGTCTTTAAGCCTGTCGCCCCCTGGTAAAACCGTACCAGCTTGTTGGTGTTGGAAAGCCCGAAGCTGCCATCCCGTACAGTGTCCATCCAAATGGTCGTGAATTTCTTAATATCCGGGTGCTTTACGAGTAGCTCCCGGGACATCAGGGCAATATCATAGGCGGAGGTTCTGTGATTTTGTGCCGTTTCGTCGTCATCCAGCCCGGTGCAGTTGACAAAATTGGTTTCATTCATCCCCAATTCTTTTGCCCGCTGATTCATCGCGTTCACAAAGGCGGTCTCACTGCCGGCGATATGCTCTGCCAGGGCACAGGCGGCATCGTTGGCGGAGGAAACTGCCACCGATTTCAGCAAGGTGGAAACGGACATCGTTTCTCCCTCTTTTAAGTAGATCTGACTGCCCCCCTTGGCAGCCGCCGTTGCCGAAGCGGTCACCGTATCCTCCCAGCCGATGCGTCCGTCATCAATGGCCTCCATAATGAGAAGCATGGTCATCACCTTGGTCACACTGGCAGGGGGTAGCGGTGTATGGGCGTTTTGCTCATAAAGCACTGTCCCTGTGGCGGCATCGATCAGGATGGCAGCTTTTGCGGGAATATCCAGCTCCACTGCCCCCACTGATAAGGGAAGGCACCCCACCACCATCACAATTACCAAACAAAAAATCCCCAGACGCTTCATCTGATCCCCTCCAACACTTTGGTGGTTTATCCTATGAAGCCCGTCCGGGGAATATGCAAAAAAATAATTGACAATTGAAAATGGACAATTGAAAATTATGGTATTTCCTACGGAAATAAATCTAAATAGTGCGCAAAGCGCACACCATTAAAATTGCGGGATATAATCGTTGCTGGCGGAGGTGTCTTCCTGGGTGAAGCCCTCCAAATCGTTCAGATACATCCAGCTCAGTACAGACTCGTATTCTTCCTCCGTAATGGGCCGGTCAAAGGGGGCGGGCATTCCCGGCATCGGGGTATACTGCCGCATCAGACTGACCAAGACCTCACCGGGGGCAAAGGTCTGCCCGATCCAGTCCAGCACCTTCAGGGAGTTTTCCACCTGTCCCGGCAGGATCAGATGCCGGATGATCACACCCCTGACCACCTTTTCACCCTGCCAGCGGACTGCCCCGGTCTGCCGTACCATCTGCCGGATCGCAGAGCAGGCCATGTCGAAGTAGTTCTTTACCCCGGAAAGCTGAAACGCTAAGTTATCATCCGCATATTTCATATCCGGCAGCCAAATATCCACCAAGCCCGCCATAGCCCGAACATTTTCCGCCAGTTCATAGCCGCCGCAGTTATAGACCACCGGCACAGGCAAAGGTTTTGACAGTGCCGGAATAATGGTAGGCAAAAACTGGGTCGGTGTGACCAGGTCAATATTTTCCGCGCCTTGTGCGATAAGCTGCTCCATCATTTGACGAAGCTGCCGGCTGTTTGCCGGTGTTCCCTCTGGGGCACGGCTGATGGTGCGGTTTTGGCAATAGCTGCATCCCAGGGTACAGCCGCCAAAGAAAATAGCACCGCTGCCGCCGCTGAGCGCCAAGGCAGGCTCTTCCCAGTGATGGAGCATGGTTTTTGCTACCAGCGCCGTATCCGGGCAGCGGCAATAGCCCAATTCTCCCTTGCTTCTGTCCACACCGCATCTGCGGGGACAGAGGGTACAATTTTGATAATTCATAAAATCATCCTTATAAAAAATGTCATTGCCCGCACTGCATAAATAAACGAATGCACCAGCAAAGGCTCCCCTTGTCAGGGGAGCTGTCACGCGAACAGCGTGACTGAGGGGTAGTTTTTTCTCTCCCCCAGTCAGCTACGCTGACAGCCCCCTCATCAGAGGGGGCCTTATGCCGGTGCCTATATTTTCTCCGTTTTCTTTTTTTATTCCATTACGGTGCCGTCGGGGTGGAACAGGGGAAGCTTTTCCAGATAGATCAGATCCTCACGATCCTGGGCATCGCCCTCAGCCAGCACTGCCATACGGCCTGCAATGATGCCGCCTGCCTTTTCCACCAGAGTTTCCAAGGCTGTCAGGCTCTCGCCGGTGGAGATCACATCATCCACGATCAGGATCTTCTTGCCCTTCATCAGCTCCGCATCCGCTACATCTAAGTACAGCTTCTGCTCCCCGGCAGTGGTAATGGATCTGACAGAGGATTCAAATACGCCGGTCATATACAGCTTAGGTGCTTTTCTTGCCAAAAGGTACTTGGGGGCATTTGTCTGACGCGCCATTTCGTGAGCCAGAGGGATGCCCTTTGCCTCAGCGGTGATGATGTAGTCGTATTCCGGGGCTTTTTTTAGCAGCTCCCGGGCACAGGCCACAGTCAGCTCCTGGTCGCCAAAAATGACAAAGCCGGCAATATACAAAGAATCGGTGACCCTGCAAATGGGCAGTTCACGCCAAAGCCCTGCCACCTTCATACGGTAAACCATTGGAAACACTCCTTTTTCTACTTATATCTTTATTATACATCCGTCATTTCAAAAGTCAATTGGGAACTATGTGAACTTTAGTTCATCGTTCCTTGGGAGCGCTGGAACAGATCTGCAATGCGGTGGCGCAGAGCCTGACTTTCCGGGGTGTCGGCGGTGCCCATTTTTTCGATCCACTCCACCGATGCCGCCTGTGCCAATTTCAGCGTCGCAAGGTCGCAGTTCAGGCTGGCTACCCGGAACACAGGCAGTCCCGACTGGCGGCTGCCGAAGAAGTCGCCAGGACCCCGCAGCGCCAGGTCTTCCTCCGCGATCTTAAAGCCGTCGGTGGTTTTACACAGGGCCTTTAATCTTGCGTTCGTATCGGGATTTTTATTTTGACTGATGAGGATGCAGAAGCTTTTGGCACCGCCTCGGCCCACTCTGCCCCGAAGCTGATGGAGCTGGGAAAGGCCAAACCGGTCGGCATCCTCAATGACCATCAGCGTGGCATTGGGCACATCCACGCCCACTTCAATGACCGTGGTCGCCACCAAAACATCTGCCTGATGGGCGGCAAACTGCGCCATGACCTGCTCCTTTTGCGCACCCTTCATCTGCCCGTGGAGCAGTGCAATCCGCAGATCGGGAAATACCCGCTGCTGTAAGGTTTCCGCCCAGGTTTCCGCAGCCTTCAGGTTCAGCTCCTCGCCGTCCTCCACCGCCGGGCATACCACATAGCACTGGTGTCCCTCGGCTACCTGCTTACGGATAAAGGCGTTGATCCGCGCCCGGTAGCTCTCTGTCACTAAGAAGGTGTCCACCGGCTCTCTGCCCGGGGGCAGCTCGTCTAAGATAGATACCTCCAAATCGCCATAAAGCAGCAGCGCCAGCGTTCTGGGAATCGGTGTGGCGGACATCACCAGCAAATGGGGATCTTGCCCCTTGGCGGAAAGGGCAGAGCGCTGCCCCACGCCAAAGCGGTGCTGCTCGTCGGCAATCACCAGCCCCAAATCCGCAAAGACAGTGCTTTCCGAAAGCAGGGCGTGGGTGCCGATCACCAGCTTTACCTGGTTTTCCTCAATAGCCTGCCGGATCTCCCGCTTTTGCTTGACAGTCATAGAGCCGGTCAGCAGGCATACGGAAATTCCCAATGGTGTCAGCAATTTGGAAAGGGATGCGTAGTGCTGCTCCGCCAGGATCTCCGTGGGTGCCATCAGCGCTGCCTGATGGCCGTTTTGAATCGCCAGATATGCTGCCGCAGCCGCCACCATAGTCTTGCCACTGCCCACATCGCCCTGCACCAGCCGGTTCATAGGCGTGCCCCTGCCAAGGTCAGCGGCGATCTCCCGGATGGCACGATCCTGCGCCCCTGTCAGGGTAAAGGGCAAAGAACTGTAAAAGGGCTGTAAATTCAGGTTTTCATAGGCAGGCGTCTTTTTCTGGGCCCGGGACGCACGCATCAGGGCAAGCCCTGCGGAAAAAACAAAAAATTCCTCAAAAATCAGTCGTTTCCGTGCTTTTTCCGCTTCCTCCATTGTTTTGGGGGCGTGAATGGCATAGTAGGCATCACTTGCCGGCAGAATATCATATTTTTCCAAAACCTCAGGAGGTAATATCTCTGCCGGGGGATCGCAGAGCATCAGCGCCTGCTGTACAGCTTTCAGGACGGAGGCGTTGGAAAGCCCTGCCGTCAGGGGGTAAATGGGCAGCACACGCCGGGTGGTGATGGGGGTGCTTTCCGGGGATTCAAAGGAGGGGGATACCATATTATAGCCCATATAATCCCCGGTGAGCGTTCCGTAGAAAATATATTCTGAGCCATATTGAAGCTGCTCGGTGGTGAATTTTTGATTAAAAAACACCAGATTCAGCCGGGCGCTGTGGTCTGCCACCTGTACCCGGGTAATATCCAGCCCCTTGCGGATGTGGCTGGTGCGGGGGTGATTCATCACCACAGCTTTAAAGCAGGCAGGCTTGTCTACCTCTAACTGGGCGATTTCCACCATCCGGGTGCGGTCTTCATAGCCCCGGGGAAAATGGCAGATCAGGTCTTCCAGCGTATCAATATTCAGTGCGGCAAATTGCTTTGCCTTGGTAGGGCCAACGCCCTTTAGAATGGTAACGGGATCAGTCAGCCGTGCCATTTTCTCACCTCCGGGTTTTTCTTTATTATAGCATAGATGTGCAAAAAAGTAAATTTAATAAAATACAAAAATATCTATTTACTTTTTTAGATATATGGTGTATGATAGGTGCGAACAGAGTAGGAGACCTTGCGTGAAGTGCTGTCAAAATGGGGAGTTGAGTGACAGACGAAGGGCTTTGCCCGCGATGAGGTATCCGCACCCGCTGCGCCATATAGGAGACCCTCCTTTATGTAGCAACGATACTCAGCCGGAGGGCTGAGACTATCTGCGTCCATATTTTCACTCCCCCAACGCCTTTTTGCGTGTGGGGATATTTTTATGGGCGCAGGTTGTGGAAGTCTGTTTACAAAAAGGAGGTTTTTTATTATGTTACAAAAGAAAATTACCGTTCGTACCATGACCTATTGTGCCCTTTTGGCGGCGTTGAGCGTGGTGCTTGCCCGACTCGTTGGATTGATGCCGGATGCCGCGTCCCGGTTTTCCATTGAGGCTGTGCCGATCTTCCTTTCGGGAATGCTTTTTGGCCCTTTGGCAGGCGGCTTGGTAGGCTTTGTGGCAGACTTTGTGGGATGTATGTTTTCCCCCTATGGCTATAATCCCGTATTTTGCATTCCCCCCATTTTGTACGGAGTTTTTGCCGGCCTGTTCCGTCCTTACCTGGCAAAGGGGATCAATCTGCTGCGGCTGGTTCTGGCATTTTTGCCGCCGGTGGTGCTGGGCTCCCTGCTTTATCAAAGCGCAATGCTCTCCTGGTTCTATTTTAAAGGTTCCAGAGGCAGCTTTTTGCAGGGCTATGGCTTCTATTTGAGTACCAGAGCGATCCAATTCGCGGTTGTATTGGTGCTGGATGTGGTCATCATTCAGCTTCTGTATAAAAGCGGTATTTTTAATCGTATGGGGCTATGGCCCAATCCTATGGACGAAAGGAAATGAAGAAATGAACGCACAGGAAGCCATTGCGTATATCCATTCTGTATTTTGGAAGGGCAGTATTCCCGGCTTGGGCAGAACACAAACACTCCTTGCCAAAATGGGAAACCCGGAGAAAAAGCTGAAATTCGTCCATATTGCCGGAACCAACGGTAAGGGCTCCACTGCCGCAATGACCGCGTCGATCTTGCAAAAAGCAGGCTACCGCACCGGCCTGTATACCTCGCCCTATATCTATCGATTTAACGAGCGAATGCAGGTAAATGGTCAGCAGATCGAGGATGACGAGCTGGCACAGATCACCGAATATGTCAAGCCTCTGGCGGATTCCATGGAGGAGGCTCCTACGGAGTTTGAACTGGTGAGCTGCATTGCCTTTGAATACTTTTTGCGGCAAAGATGTGACATCGTTGTGCTGGAGGTAGGCATGGGCGGCGCCCTGGATTCCACCAATGTGATTGAAGTGCCGGAAGTGGCAGTGATCACCAATATTGGTTTGGATCATACCGAGGTTTTGGGCGATACGGTGGAGAAAATTGCCGAAACCAAGGCAGGTATCTTTAAGGAAAACGGTCATGCCGTGGTCTACCGGGGCACACCCTCGGTGGAGGCGGTATATGAAAAAATCTGTGCTGAGCGGAATATGGCACTGCACAAGGCAGATTTTGACAGCCTGAAGCTGAAAAGCCATGATCTGTTTGGTCAGGTTTTTGACTGTGGCAGCCGCAAGGATTTGGAACTTCCGCTGCTGGGAGATCACCAGCTTCATAATGCTTCTGTCGTTTTGTCCATCGTGGATGCTTTGATCCAGCAGGGGTGGAATATTACAGAAGACAATATCCGCCAGGGCTTGCGGGATGTAAGCTGGCCCGGCCGGTTCGATATTGTCAGCCGGGATCCGCTGTTTATCATTGACGGCGGTCATAATCCCCAGTGTATTGAGGCACTGGTGAAGAATATTCAGGATTACCTGCAGGGTAAGAATGTGATTGCCCTGACCGGCGTGCTGGCAGATAAGGATTACGGTGAAATGTACCGCCCTGTGATGCCGCTGGTGAGCCAGTTTGTTTGTGTGACACCGCCTAACCCCCGGAAATTGGAGGCAGAAGAACTGGCGGAGCACCTGCACAGAGCCGGTGCACAGGCAACCCCTTGCCAGAGCATCGAAGATGGTGTCAAAACCGCCATTTCATTGGCAGGAGAAAACGGTGTTGTGCTGTGCTTTGGTTCGCTGTATTCCATTGGTGCCATCCGTGACAGCCTTTATGAGATTTTAGGAAAGTAAAATAGTAACTGCGGCGAGCCATCCGGCTCGCCGCATTGTAATGCTTGGCTAAATTATTGTTTAGAGCAGAAGGTTAGGCGTACACGCCAAAGCCTTCCCCCTCGGGGGAAGGTGGCAGCCCGTATGGGCTGACGGATGAGGGGTGTATCGATTTCGCATTGGTACTGTAGGACTTTGTCACATTTTTCTGCACACCACATCAGTCAAAAATCATAGATTTTTGACAGCTTCTCCTCAAGGAGAAGCCTTTATTCCCACTCTCGTTTGCTAAGATAAATTCCAATTTGGCTTTGCAAATAGTAAGGGAGAGGCTATGCCTCTCCCTTTACATTTTT
>JAFTTQ010000092.1 GCA_017466665.1 Oscillospiraceae bacterium | reverse complement strand
TCTTGAAGTTGGTGAGCATGCCGCCGAGCCATCTTGCGTTTACATAGTACATGCCAACGCGCTCTGCCTCTTCCTTAACTGCGTCCTGAGCCTGCTTCTTGGTGCCAACGAACAGAACGTTGCCGCCGTTAGCGGAGATCTCACGGACAAAGTTGTAGGCCTCTTCCAGCTTCTTAACGGTCTTCTGCAGGTCGATGATGTAGATACCGTTACGCTCGGTGTAGATGTAGGGGGCCATTTTGGGATTCCAGCGACGGGTCTGGTGACCGAAGTGTACGCCGGCTTCCAGCAGTTGCTTCATAGATACGACAGACATTTTGAATTTCTCCTTTTGTTTTTTCCTCCACCCCGATCATCTCGCCGATTCCGCCCTTTCGGGCACTGGGAAGGGGCGATCCCCGGGTGTGTGGTTTATTACTATGGGTTCGTATCAAAAACCCACGCCGAAATATTATAATCAATGTATAACCATTTTGCAAGTATTTTTTCCAAAAAATTAAAGAATTATTCCAAAAATTTCTAATTATAAACAGAATCAGGGCCCCCTCCGTAGAGAAAACCCTGAGAACAGAAATGGAAATGATTGTTTGGAGTAGTAGATTAGGCGTACACGCCAAAGCCTTCCCCCTCGGGGGAAGGTGGCAGCCCGTAAGGGCTGACGGATGAGGGGTGTATCGAATACACATTGGTGCGGTAGGGCGTTCCTACATTGCACTGTACCCCTCATCAGTCAAAAATCATAGATTTTTGACAGCTTCCCCCTGGGGGGAAGCCTTGGGTACGTTAGCACGATGAATTCCAATTTAGCGTATAATCCATTAAAAATGCAGCCCTAATCTTGGCCGTGGTACGCAGCATTCCTCCGGGCGGATATCCACCAGCACAATATCCGGGCCCATCCGCTTAATGCAGCTCCAGGGGATCACATAGTCATCCCGGCACCGCAAAAGGCCAAAAAGCTTTCCTCTGCCGGGAACGATGATGGAAAGGATCTTCCCCTCGGGAAGCTCCACCCGGGCATCGGAGATGAATCCCAGCCGCTGTCCGTTGCTGATACAGATGACCTCTTTGCACATAAGATCCGTAAATTTCACAGTCCCAGCACTCCCTCCGATTTCCTATATAAAACCCTATGCGCCCATAAGACGCTTTATGCAGGAAATTTTGTATGATACTAATACCTAATTAAAATCAGACAATCTTTCCGGTTTGAATTACCTTCCAATGCGTTATCTTCCTTGATGGGCGTCAGCCCATCTGCGTCATCTGCCTTTTGGAAAGCAATTCATCCTCGGAAATCTTAGTAGTCATTTAATTAGGTATTAGTATGAGAATGCGCCCTGCGCAAAAAGCCAGCGAAACACCTCCCTCGGATGAGGGAGGTGGCAAAACATCGTATCAAGCGTCAAAAAGATAGCGCATAAACAGGCCGCCCTGAACGGTACGGTTCTGGAACATCATAAATCTACCGTCTTCGGCACGGTACCAGTCGATCATGGGTACCCGGCGGTCAGTATTTTGGAAGGCATTCCAAAGCCCTTCCGTCAGGAAAGCAAAATCTTCCTCACTTCCCATACAGGCGACCCAGTGGAGCCAGTCGGACTTCGTATAGGTCTCCCGGTTGTCCAGAGGTACGCCGCAGGGCAATGCCTTTTGCCGGTAGCACTGCATTTCCCCGTCATAGAAGCTCTGGGGGAATAGGCCTGTATTCCACAGCTTATCCCAAACCGCGTTATATTTCAGGCTGAAGCCGCCCTCCTGATCGAAGGCAAGGCGGTAGCTGCCGTCACTGTTGGCGGCCCGTTTCAGGAAGGATGCCGCATAGGCTTTGGCGGTCTGCATCATATTGTCAGCATCCTGCTGTCTTCCCAGGCGGGCAAGGATCCGGCTGTAACCTGCCATACCCATAATGGCTTTGATGGACAGATTGCAGTTGTGGGCCATGTGACCGGCAAAGTCGTCGGTGCAGAACTGATTGCCCGGGTCTTCGCCGTATTCGATCAGATATTTGACCCACATATCCAAAAGCTCTAAATACTTCCGGGCAAAGGCGGTGTCATTTTCTGCGTCACAGATGGCAGCCATCAGGATCAGCATATTGCCGCATTCCTCGATAGGCATTTGCCGTTCCCGGGCGTTTTTAAAGTATGCCTGCCCGTTCAAAATGGGATATTTTCCCACATCGTGGGGGGCAAAATCGTACTCCCAGGCATCACTTTGGGCATAGCGGTAAACAGGCCGCAGCATAGCCTTCAAAAGCTCCGGGTTATAGCGCAGATACAAAGGGGCAGAGGGGTATGTCACGTCTACGGTGGCAGCACAGCCGTTGGAGAAGCACTCTTTGGATATGTACAGATTGCTGCCCTCTTTGTCGACTACCAGCTTGTGGGCGGCCATTACCTGCCGGTATGCCAGGGTGACAAGCTCAGCATATTGCTCGGTGCCTTTTTCCGCAGCCTCCTTATAAAGCCGGGCAGAGAAGCAATCGCACTTTTCTTTTAAAGTGTCGTATTCCTGCAGAGCTTCAGAGATGGCGGTCAGAATATCCTTGCCATCCTTTTTCCAGTAGGCATTTAAGGGCTTACCAAAATAGGAAATAGAATGAATGTCGTCATAGGCAAAGGCAAACAGTGCCTTGGGAGAAAGGGCTGTTTCCACATATATGGCATCCATATCCTCCAATTTGGCAGCACCTGTGCTGCCGCCCCATTTGGCACTCAGGTACAGATAGCCCCAGTCAATGCGAATGTTATCTCCGGCACGGTTCAAAACAGCCTGCTCCGTATTACCCATCCGGATGCCGCAGCCGCCGGGAATATGGGCAGGGTTGATTTCTACGGGAGCTTGTCCTTTTTCGTTGAGAACAAGCTCTTCGCTGGCGGTGATACGGGCAGAAACTTGATGCTCCTTGCCATCTAAGCTTTCGTATTGTAAAGAAAGGTAGCTGACGGGGCGGGAGGCATAGTACAGATCCTCGATCAGCAGGGGGGAGGTGAATACGGCGGTCAGCCGGATGGCTTCGTTTTGGAAGGTGACCGTGGTGGAAAGTGCGTCGATCTCAAGCCCGGTCTGGGGAATGGCTGGGTCATCGGAGACACCCCAAAAACGGTAGTCGGTGCCGTCAACATTCACGGTGCCCAGGATGGTGTTGGGCTTGGCTGTCCAGTGGAAGGGGACGACTTCATTGATATTGTCGTAAGACCAGACGGAAAAATAGGGATCTATGGTGATCAAAGGAATCGCCGGCGCACGCAGTTTCATAAGAAAATACCACCTTTTAGCGTAGTTTTTTCTTCATAATATACATTTTACAGAAAAAGTCTATAGAAAATATAATTAAAAATTGAAATTGTAAATGACAGAAAATGTAAGAATGCCCATAGTATAATCCGTGTTTAAAATACAGGCAGCATACTTTTGGAATTATAGCAAACCAATTCATCTGATTATGTACATTGTAGTAAAAACAATATAAAATACACGATGACAATAGAAATACAGGAGATGAATAAATTTTGCGAGTGAAGACATTGAAAGAATATATGGTGATCCTATTGGCAGGCATTTTGTATGCATTCAGTACACATTTTTATATTTTTCCCTTTGGGCTTTTCTTAGGCGGCACAAGCGGTATTTCTGTAATACTGTATCATTTTATGCCTTTTGCACCGGGCATCATTTTGATGATGATCAATATTGTACTGCTGGCGCTTGCCTTTCTTCTGCTGGGCAAAGATATGGCGATAAAAACATTTATAGGCTCTCTGGTTACCACCGTTGCCATCGGCGGATTGGAAATTCTCTTTCCTTCGCCCACCCCGATGATTCCCAACATATACATCTCCGGCATTGTTGGAGCAATTCTTATTTCCGCGGCAAGTGCCTCGCTGTTTTATGTCCGTTCAAGCTCTGGCGGAACGGATATAGCCGCACTGATCGTCAACAAATACACAAAGATGAATATTGGCAAGGCTCTGCTGTACACAGACATTCTCATCGTCGTTGTTGGTGGCATCCTATCCGGCTTTTCCGTTGCTGCGGCGTCGGTTACAGGACTTTTGATCAAAACCTTTGGCATAGATTGGATCATTGCTTTTGTTCAGAAGCATTTTTCAAAAGAAACTCCACAAAACAGCTGATTGCAGGATCATTCTTGCGGTATTGCCGATGATATAAACAGATTGTCTGTATTTCGCAAAAATCGCTTACGTCAAGCGCGACGATATCCAATTCAAGGGGGTCGGTCAAGGCGCTGACGGTGCCGACAGTCAAGCCCAAACCGGCTTTTACGCAATTGAGAAGGCAATGCCTGTCTTCACACTCGACGACAACATTGGGGGTGAAATTACAACGCATCGAATGCTTTTCTAATACCTGACGCATAGTGGTTGTTTTGTCCATCATAATAAAAGGTGCATTTTGCAGATGGCTTACGGTCAACTGCCTTCCGACAAAGGGACTGTCCTTGTGAGCCTTTATGCATAGTTTTTCTGCCATAAGTACATAGTGCGTATACCCAATATACTGTTCTGATTGTTTATCAATGATAATGTCAAAGGTTGAACGGTCTGTGATGCCTGCGTTATGACTCATTCTGAAAGAAATCTCGGGATGCTGCTTTTGGTACTGGATAACAAGATCTGTGATCCATCCCCGTCTTGAAAGAACCAGCAGTGTAATTTCCTGCTTAGGCTGCTGAGCGGTGGTAATTTCAGATATGACAGCATTGGTTTGATCAAAAGCAAGGGATAATGTTTCGGCAAACATACGACCTTTGGTATTGAGCTTTATTTTGTTGGCTTTTCTGTCAAAAAGCTTGATCCCAAGCTCGTCTTCCAGACGCTTTATGGAAGCCGAAACAGAGGAGGTCGGCACCATATATTTTCGGGCGGTCTTTGTGAAGCTTTCATTTTTTGCACTTTCTACAAAATACCGTAACTGTAATAAATCCATTTTTCAATCACCACGCTGATCTTACCATAACTTTTGAAATGGTGCAACCATTGATAAGATATATTTAAAACATATAGTAAAAAGGAGATCGTTTATGAAAGTATGTATTGTGCAACCCCCATATTCCACGGATTATTCCAGATCGGATGAATACTTCAAATGGGAAATGGAAGCCTTTGACCGTTGTGACCCAACAATGGATCTGATCGTTTTTCCCGAAGCAACTGACACGCCATGCATGGCACATTCTGCTGACGATGTTGTAAACAGTTACACAAAATATTTTGATGCGCTTTTTGAGAAAGCCTGTGAAACTGCAAAACGCTGTAATGCGGTAGTGTTTTTTAATGCACACTACAAAACCGAAAAAGGATTGTATAACACCACATTTGCTATCGATCGTAGTGGCAAGCTGGCGGGAACCTATGATAAACAGCACTTAACGCCAAAAGAAAGTTCGGTCTACAACATAGTAAGCGATTACAGCTATGAGCATTCTTCGCCTACTGTTATTGAGATCGACGGATTAAGATATTGCTTTCTTACCTGCTATGATTTCTATTTTTATGAAGCATTTCCCACACTTGCCCGTCAAAAGCCCGATATAATCATAGGCTGCTCGCACCAGAGAAGCGATAAGCAAAGTGCGTTGGAAACAATAAACAAATTCTGTGCCTACAACTGTAATGCCTATGTTGTACGCGCATCGGTAAGTATGGGAGAAGATTCCTCAATCGGCGGCGGCAGTTGTGTTGTAGCGCCGGACGGTGAAGTGCTACTGGATATGAAGAGCAGAACAGGTCTTGAAACCGTAGATATTGATCCTGCAAAAAAGTATTACAAGCCGGCAGGTTTTGGAAACCCCGATGCCGCCCACCACGAGTATATTGAGGCAGGAAGAAGACCCTGGAAATATCGTCCTGCCGGCAGTGCAATCGTACAGCATGATAAAATAATGGAATATCCAAGAATATGCGCCCACAGGGGTTTTAACACCATAGCACCCGAAAACAGTCTTCCGGCATTCGGTGCGGCAGTTGCTATGGGTGCCGAAGAAATTGAATTTGATCTTTGGTGGACAAAGGATGAAGAGATCGTATCGATCCACGATGATCGACTTGAGCGTGTTTCCAACGGTACGGGGCTTGTGTATGAACACACGCTGGAGCAGCTGAAGCAATATGACTTTGGTGTAAAATTTAATGAGAAGTTTTCAGGGATGCATATTCTTACCTTTGAGGAGCTTCTTAAAAAATTTGCTTGCCATGTCATTATGAATATTCATATTAAAACGCGAAGCAATACCGAACAGTATGACGAAGCACGCCTTGCAAAAATCATTGCCTTGATTAGAAAATATGACTGCGAAAAATGGGTATATTTTTGCTCGGGAAACGACAATTTGCTGCAACTTTGCAAAAAGTTGGCGCCGGACATTGCCTGCTGTGTCGGTGGAGGGAATGATTTCTGGGGACTCGTTGAAAGAGCTATAGGAATGGGCTGTGAAAAAATACAACTGTTCAAGCCCTATTTCAATCAGGATATGATCGACAGAGCCCATGCAAACGGTATCGTTTGTAATGTATTTTGGTCTGATGACAGGGAAGAAGCAAAAAAATTCTTGGATATGGGAATTGATACCATTCTGACTAATGACTATAACTTGATATCCCAAGTAAAATAATGGGTATAAAAACAGGATGTTTGAGTGTAGTAAATTGTAATTTGCATATTTTTAATTGTATATTCCGTTGTTTGCAGATAGCTTTCTTTGTAGAATACAATTAAACGGGTTATAGGCAAAAGTGTTTTTTTGGGGTATTTTCACAAGCAAAAGGGCCGCGCCTGTAATTTGTATACCCTGCGGTAAGGCTACCGCTGAATAACAAAGGAGGAAACGCAATGAACCTGAAGCGAATTCTTGCAATGATTCTGTGTCTTTGCCTGGTGCTCAGCTGCGTTCCGGTGCTGGGATTCCATACCCTGGCTGAGGAAAAGCAGTTTGTGACCATTGAGGCAGAGAATACGGAATACGCTGTGTGGAACCGCTATACTACGGCGGAATCCAATGCTATGTATTCCGGCGGCGCGGCAGCAGCCGGTGCGCCGTCCGGTATTTATCCTTATTGGGATAATGCCAGCGACAGCACAAAGGACTTGTCTGCCAATTTCTTGGATAAGTCCAACACGCCCTATGTTGCCTACTATGTAGAGGCACCGGCGGATGGCACCTATTCCATCAAAATGATGGCGCAGATCTTACCCTCATCCTCTGCTGATAAGCGGTTTGAGGATACAGGCCTTTACTACGGAGCGTTTTTTGTGAACGGAAAGGCCTATGCGGCATTGTACGAGAACAGCTCTGACTACGCCAATAACGTCAAGGGTAAAAATCTGACGACCCAAGAAACAGAAGTAGAACTGGTGAAGGGTATCAATACCATCATTTGTGTGGGCATCACGGAAGAGCAGGATTATAACTCCAGCAATTCCTGCTGGTCGAACATTGACTGCCTGATGGTGGAAAGCTCCCTGACCCCGGTAAAAGCACAGGAAACTGTGATCTATGCCGGTGATGCACCTTATGTTTACGGCTATACCACCATCAATGCCGGCGCCAATGTGGGTGATGGCGGTTGGGGTGACAATACCATTCCCATTTCCAATATGAGCACTGCCAATGTTGAAAAGCTCAGAAGCTTCACCTACACGGTCAGCGCACCGGAAGATGGCTATTATGACATAACTGCCGAGTATGACGGTGCCGGCAACGGCTCTGATACCCGTGCAATTGGCCTTTTGGTGGACGGCACAGCTTATGCTTATGAGTTTAACCATCTGAACCATACCAACACATCTGGCGGTAAGGTAAACCTTTCTGTCTACCTGACGGAAGGCGACCATGTGCTGACTTTCACGGCTCCTGCCAAGCGGACTTCCGAGGATGACTGCGGTACCGGCGATGCTTCTACAACGAAGAATGTGGCCTGGTTTAATTACAATGAGATCTATCTGTACGGCGGCCTGACAAAGGCTGTGATCCAGTCCAATCCCAAGCTGGATTGGTGGTATGCTGAGGCTGAGTACAAGGATGAGGGCTATGCTTTGTGGCACACCTACGGCACTACCGAAATCAATACCGATGCCAAGCGTGACTATAACGGTACCAACTACCCCGATAAGGGTACCGGTAAGGTCATCGGCGGCGGCAACACCATCCTGAACCCATCTCTGGCTGATCTGCAGCAGGGGATTCTGGATAAGTCCACCGTTTCCGGCGTGACTGTCTATGTGGATGCACCTGCAGCCGGTACATATACCTTCAAGGCAAGATACCGCCTGAATAACCCCGGTATTTGGGACAGCACCAACAAGACCTGGACAGAGGATCCTTACTCTGTGTTTATGGTCAACGGAGAATTCGGTGCCCAGAGCTTCTTTGACAAGGCTGCTCAGTACAACTGGACCTATGATACTTATGAAACTGAGCTGACCTTACGGGAAGGCATCAATGAGATCACCTTCCTGCCCATGGTCGCCGATCAGCGCAAGAGCGGCAGCGACTGGGTCAATGTGGACTGTATCTTTGTGGATACCGCCCTGCAGGTAGCAAAGGTTCCCGGCTCGGTGACATTGAATCCCAGCCAGGGTGTTACCCATCTGTACAGCAATGTCAGTGACACAGCAGCCGGCGGCGGCAGCTATGATGCAGCCAAGGCAAACAAGGTCAATCTGACAGATATGACCGAAAGCAATCTGCACAATGTGCCCTTTGTGGCCTACACGGTGGATGTACCGGAAAACGGGTACTATGAGATCGTTACCGGCTACGGCACTTACGCGGATAACAAGTCAGCCCAAATGGGCTATATGATCGACGGCCAGGTCTATATGACCGAGCGTTACAGCTCCCATTGTGATGCCTGGGTCTATCTGACTGCGGGCACCCATACGGTGATCGTTACCTGCCTGCTGCCGAAGGATGCGGCAGCCGCAGAAAGCAGCAGCTACGGCTGGTCTGACCTGAAGACCACCACTATTACCGGCGGTGCTACCCTGGCAGCAGCCCAAAAGAACCCCCTGGCCAATGTGCCTGTACGGCTGGAGGCAGAAAACGGTGTCATTAGCAGATATACCACCACCAACGAAGCCGGTAAGAGCGGCACTGTGGCAGGCGGTCTGAACCGGGATACCACCCACATGCAGACCTTCCAGGATATGCAGGAGCGGGGACTGGTGGACAAGTCCGGCATCCCCTATGTCTCCTACATGGTGGATGCTCCCGAGGCTGGCAGCTACACCCTGCGCAGTGTTTACAGAGTGGCAATGAATTCCGGCTATAACATGGCGGATTACTATATGACTGTTTCTGTCAACGACAAGGACTTCTATAAGATGGTCTATGCACCCTATGGGGAAGAGACCAACGGCTGGGCGCAGAGCGAGACCGTTGTAAATCTGGAAAAGGGCTACAACGTGATCCGTATGATCTCTGTCAATGCCGATAATAACAGCTCCGTCAGTTGGCTGAATCAGGACTATATTGAGGTTGTCGGCATGCAGGCTGTTACACCGGTCACCCAGACGGTCAACTATTTCCAGTCCGGTGAGGCAGCATATTACAACGGATATACCACAGTGAATTCCGGCACCACCTATGACTGGGCCAAGAGCTATTTGGGCGGTATCGAGAAGATCCAGATGACCTATGATATGCTGGACTATACCACCCTGAAGGAGCTGGCTTGGGTCAGCTACACCCTGCAGATCCCTGCTGATGGCTACTATGATATGCATACCACCATCAATACAGGCACTGCAACCACAGGCTACATCATTATGGTGATCGACGGTCAGAAGTATCAAGTACCTGTTGCGGAAGTCACCGAAGGCTTTAAGAAGAATAAGCAGAATCTGACTGCCTATCTGACCGAGGGCACCCACACCATCCTGGTTTCCGCTATTTGCGGTTCTACCGCTTCCTGGTGTGACATTGCTGCTCTGACAGTTTACGGCGAAGGCGTACAGCTGGCAGAAACCCAGGTGGATCCTGCGACTTTGATGGCAGTTCCTGAGGGCTTGGTAGAGGGCTCTGTCTATACCATTGCAGACGGCGTGCTGACCATCGGCACCAATGTGGATGTATTGACGCTCAAGAGCAATTTCCACGGCAATGTTACCGTTACTGACAGTGAGGGTAATGCCCTTGTCGATACCGCTATTGTGCCTGACGGTGCAGTGGTTTCCTACACCGGCGGCACGACCTACACAGTCAAGGCTGTGGATTCCATGGATAAGAACAGCGACGGCAAGATCGATATTCGGGATCTGAAGGTCGTTAACGAAAAGCAGCTTTCAGGCGAGGATCACAGCGCAGAGCTTGCAAGCATCAAGGCAACTATTTTTGCCGGCGGCAAGAGCTATCAGGCTGCCTCCATCGGTGCCGATGCTATGCTGGCTTACTGCAACCCTGTGGGCAGACCTACTCAGGTTGGCAGTGCCCTGTACTTAGAGCCCTCTGCTTCCAATTTCACCATCTCCGGTGATTTTGCAGGGGATATGTACCTGACTGTGATGCACAGCCACGGCATCAACGATGAAAACGAGCCCGGTCTGTTCGTGCAGATCGATGGCGGTGACGGTGTGTATTTTGACCTGGATACCTTCTATACCAAGCAGACCTTGAAGATCGCTTCCGGTCTGGAGGCTGGAGAGCATACCATTACCGTTTCCAAGAGCGTGGACAGCAAAAACGGCGGCTTATACATCTACTCTGTCAGCTATAACGGCGATATTCAGGCTGTTCAGGCCAAGACCCGGAAGATTCAGTTTGTGGGCGACTCCATCACTGCCGGCTTTGGCGTGGTCACCAAGAGCTACGATCCTTTGGGCATCGTGACCGACGGTGTTTACACCAACAAGACCTATTCCTACTATTCCTATGCCAATGTGGTGGCTGACACCCTGGATGCAGAGTACTACAGCATTGCCAACGGCGGCTGGTACTTCTCCAGCTCTGACAGCGCGGATATTGAAAATAAGTCCATCACCCGTATTTATGATGAGCAGTCCATGCTGATCGAGCTGGGTGAATACGACCATTCTGTATGGCAGCCGGATGTGGTGGTCATCAATCTGGGCACCAACGATGCCACACTGAAAGATGCTGACGGCAATCTGGTGGTCACAGCCGAGCAGTATATGACCGATGTAGCAGTGATGATTGATCAGGTTCGTGCAGCCAACCCCAATGCCAAGATCATTTGGGCATACGGCGCCATGGGCGATACTTCCAATATGCCGGAAGGCGGTCTGGAAGATTGGATCATTGCAGCCATCAATGCCTATAATGCAGATAAGGATTCGGCTATGCAGGTAACCTATGTACAGCTTCCCACTTATCAAGATGGCCTGTGGGCGCATCCCAGCGTGGATGGTCAGCAGGCAATCGGTCAGGCGTTGGCAGCAGAAATTGCCACCCTGATGGGCTGGAACTGAGAAAGGCAGGAGGTAAATGATTATGAAAATCAGAAATAAGATAATTGCCGCTGCCGTAATGGTAGCCCTTCTGACCGCGATCCTGTGCTTTACCATGGGCGTAGGCGCCGATGGTGAGGGCAGTGTAAACCTGAACTTTGTATCTGTAGAGAGCGGCAATGCCGTGATCGACACAACCATTACAGACCTTGCTGAGGGCAAGTCTGTGGACTACGCACAGATCACCCTGACCCCCAAAGATGATGCAAGCAAGAAGGAAATCACCTCTGTGACCACAGCCGTGGAAAACCTGAGCGTGGAGTATCAGACTGCCGAGGATGGCTCTGTGACCATTTTGGCAGTACCTACCGCCACCGGCGTTGCTATGGGCAACGATACCGTAGTCTGCTCCCTGACCGTTTCCGGTTTGGACAGTACGGCGACGCTTTCCTACGATGTTGCTTACATTCTTTGTTTTACCGATGGCAGTGACTTTGAAAATACAGTAGAAGACACCGTCGAAGTTCCCGCAAGTACCAATACCGTTACCCTGCAGGCAGAGACCCACGGCATTTTGAACCGGTATAATGTTTCCGGCTCTGTTGCGGGCGGTATGACCAAGGATGCCTCCAAGATGATGACCCTGGAGCAGCTCCAGGCCGGCAAGGGTATTGGCAATGCCATCGGGCACCCCATGGTTTCCTACATCGTAGAGGTGGAAACTGCCGGAACTTACACATTGGAGTATGTTTACACGGTGGCAACCACATCTGCTTATACGGTGGCTGACTATGCTTTGACTGTCAGCATCAATGATGTGGTATCCACGGTTGGATTTGCCCCCAGAGATGCCGGTACGGATACTGCTGTCACCAACCTGGTTGGCAAGGCAGTTATCGAGGCAGAGCTGGTGGCAGGACGGAATGTGATCCGTATGATCTCCTGTACCGCTGACAATGCGGCAATGGTAAGCTGGATGGATCACGATTACCTGAATGTTACCGGCTTGGGTAAGATCGAGGGCATCGTGCCTGCTGTCAACCATATCCTGCCCGGTCAGTCCCAGTATGTGAATAAGTGGACGGTGAACACGCTGACCAACACCGAGGCAGCCGGCTATGAATACCGCTCTACTTATTTGGGCGGCGTGGAGGTCTATACCTTCGACGGTGCAAACCTGCCCATTTATGAGCTGTCCAGCGTGCCCTATGTGGCCTACACAGTCAATGTTCCCGCAGACGGCTATTACAGCCTGGGTACCCACCTGGTTACCAAGACCGTCACGGATGCAGATGAAGGCCATTTGCTGCTGATCGTGGATGGCGTGAAGTATGAAAAATATGTGGTGGACAATTCCGGCTACATTGTAAACAATAACCCTGTCTGGTCGCAGTACCTGACAGCAGGCACCCACACCATCGCCATCACTTCTATGTATGAGCACAGCTTTGACGGCGACTTCTGGTGCGACATGGCGGGCCTGAGCGTCTATGGCGGCATCACCCTGGCTGATGAGCAGGTTGACCCCATGACCTGGGTAGAGGCGCTGCAGAATATCCATGTGAGCGCAAGCGGCAATGACAATAACCCCGGTACAGAGGATGCTCCTGTGGCTTCCTTGAATGCCGCACTGATCCGCGTATCCGACGGCGGTACCATCACCATCGATGGCACTTATGCTGCACCTGCCG
>JAFTTQ010000002.1 GCA_017466665.1 Oscillospiraceae bacterium | reverse complement strand
TCCCAATTTGATATAGTTTGTCTTGAAACATAAATTTTATCTGCCAACTCCTCTTGCGATAAATTTGCCTCTGTTCGATATTTTTTTATCTGCTTGCTAAGTTCCATCTTTGTCACCTCCTTCATAACCCACTTTAATCAAAAAAGAAATTTTGGTCTATCAAAACGCTTTGACATTGTCCATTTTAGCCGTGTCAAAAGTATTTTACAGTGCGTGAAATTCGAGTTTGTCGAATAGATTCTATCAAATTGCTGTGTAAATATCAACCAATATAGAAAAAGCACGATGGTTTCGTATCAAAACCATCGTGCCAATATGGTACGCCGGAAGGGACTCGAACCCCCGACCTACTGATTCGTAGTCAGTCACTCTATCCAACTGAGCTACCGGCGCATACCACGCTTTTCTCAAGCGCCTAGATATAGTAGCATAGCTTCCGGGAAAATGCAAGTCTTTTTTTGCCTTTTTTCAAAATATTTTTTAGAAGATCCTCCGTCCTCCTCGGCTTGACACAAACTCCATCTCTATTATACAATATCTAAAAATGTAGGGAGGTGCGCTCCGTGGAGAAAAAGTATATTTTTGAGCAATTGCCCGGGGCGATCCTGCCCTGGTACGAAGCCAATAAACGGGAGCTTCCCTGGCGGCAGGATAAAGACCCCTATCATATTTGGCTTTCGGAAGTGATGCTGCAGCAGACCCGTGTGGAGGCGGTGAAGGGGTACTATGCCCGCTTTTTGCAGGCGCTGCCTACGGTGGAAGCCCTGGCCAACGCAGATGACGATCAGCTCCACAAGCTGTGGGAGGGCCTGGGTTACTATAGCCGTGTCCGCAACTTAAAAAAAGCAGCCCAGCAGGTGATGACCCAGCATGGTGGCGTATTTCCCAATGCCCATGGGGAAGTGCTGTCCCTGCCCGGAATTGGAGACTATACCGCCGGTGCGATTTGCTCTATTGCTTTTGATCTTCCCACACCTGCGGTGGACGGCAATGTCCTGCGGGTCGTTTCCCGCCTGACAGAGGATGCCACCCCCATCGACCAGCCTGCCTTCAAGAAGCAGATCGCCGAAATGCTGAAAGCCGTGTATCCTTCCAATGCCGGCGATTTTACCCAGGCGCTTATGGAGCTGGGCGCTACGGTCTGCGGACCGAACCGCAAGCCGGATTGCGAAAAATGCCCCTGCAAAGCTTTCTGCCTTGCCTTTCAAAACGGCACCCAGGAGACCCTCCCGGTAAAATCCCCCAAGCGGGGAAGACGGCAGGAGGCATACACTGTTTTCATCCTCTCCTGCGATGGCAGCTTCGCCCTTCAGAAGCGTCCTGCCGCGGGACTTTTGGCTGATCTATGGCAGTTTCCCAACGTTAAGGGAAAGCTGGATATCAATGCCGCGATCAGCAAAGTGGAGGAATATGGGCTTTCTGTGAAGGAAATTTACAGGCAAGTGGAGAAAAAACATATCTTTACCCATATAGAATGGAATATGAGTGGAACATATATGGAGGTAAAGGAAATGCTTCCGCCCTTTACCTGGATGACGGCGGAGAGAATCAATGCAGAGGCGGCACTGCCCACCGCATTTCGCCAGTTTTGGGAGGAGACAGATTATGTTTGACTATCATCTGCATACCCGCGTTTCCTTTGACGGCCATGACACCGCGGAAAATATGGTAAAAGCCGCCCGGGAAAGGGGTCTGAAAGCCATCTGCTTCACGGATCATATGGACTACGATCCTGCAAGTGATGTGCAGACCATGTGCTTTGATTTGCAGGCCTATCAGCGGGAGTACGCACTGCCGGAAATCCCCGGTCTTAAGGTCTGCCGGGGTGTGGAGTTCGGACTTCTGCCGGATAACCGGGAAACGATCCGGAAAGATATTCCAAAGTATCCCTATGATTTTGCCATTGGCTCCTTGCACTTTATCGACGGCATCGATGTGTACTATCCTGAGTATTGGGAAGGGAAGACCTATCACTATGCCATCGCCCACTATATGGACGAAGTCCTGCGCAGCGTGATCTGCCACGATGATTTTGACGTCCTGGGCCACATTACCTATTTGGGAAAAGCCGGCGCCAATCCCCGCATGGAGCCGATTTTGCGCAAAGATTTCCGGGAAGTGGTGGATGAGATATTCAAGGTGCTGGTGGCTAAAGGCAAGGGTATTGAGATCAATACCAGCGGCATGGATAAATGCGGGGCGTTTTTGCCGGACGGGGATTACCTTCGCCGCTTTAGGGAATTGGGAGGTCAGATCGTCACCGTTGGCTCCGATGCTCACCATGCCGACCGGGTAGGGCAGTATTGCCGGGAAGCGGCGCAGCTGGTGCAGGAAATATTCGGCTATGTCTGCACATTTGAAGGCAGAAAACCGGTCTTTCATAAGCTGTAAAACAGCGGCAAGAGCCCGGAAAAAATCCCTTAAAAATTTGTAAAATAATGTTTGACAAATGAGGTAAAAGCCTATATAATATCAAGGCACGACTGTTAGGAGGGGGATACTATGCGACTCGGACTGTCCCAAATCATCGACTGTCCCGGTGAAAGCATTTCCTATTCCGCCAGCGTGGATCTGAGTGATCTTCAGTATGGCACAAGCTACCCGGTGACCGAGCCGGTGCTTGCCAGCGGCACGGTGAGAAACACCGCCGGTGTGCTGGTGATGAAGGGTATGATTACCACCTGCATCCATGGCACCTGCGACCGCTGCGCCGCAGACTTTGACCGCCAAGTGGAAATTCCCATTGACGCGGTGTTAGTCACGGAACTGGCTAACGAAGAAAATGAAGATGAGTGGGTGTTCCCTCTGGACGGCGACAGCGCTGACCTGGAAGACATTATCCGGACGACCTTCGTTCTGAATTTGGATTCCAAGCTGCTGTGCAGTGACGATTGCAAGGGCCTTTGCTGCAGATGCGGCAAGAACCTGAACAACGGTCCCTGCGATTGCCAGAAGGAGATCGATCCCCGTCTTGCTGCTTTAAAGCAGCTTCTAAATAAGTAATCAACTATCTGAATGCTGTTTCAAAGCAGTTCTATCAAGGAGGTGTCATCCATGGCTGTCCCTAAGTGTAAAGTGTCCAGCGCCCGCCGCGATAAGCGCCGTGGTTCCAACTGGAAGCTGTCCGCTCCCAGCGTGTCCGTCTGCCCCAAGTGCGGCGAGCCCGTCATGCCC
>JAFTTQ010000001.1 GCA_017466665.1 Oscillospiraceae bacterium | reverse complement strand
TTGGCCGTCTGGGTAAGGTTCTGGGCCCCAAGGGTCTGATGCCCTCCCCCAAGGCTGGTACTGTTACCCCCAATGTGGCTGCTGCCGTTACCGAGATCAAAGCCGGTAAGGTTGAGTACCGTTTGGACAAGACCAACATCATCCACTGCCCCATCGGTAAGGTTTCCTTTGGCGCAGAGAAGCTGGGTGAGAATATGGATACCCTGATCTCCGCAGTTGTGAAGGCTAAGCCTGCAGCCGCTAAGGGTCAGTATATCCGCTCCTGCGTGGTTGTTTCCACCATGGGCCCCGGTGTTAAGGTCAACACCGCCAAGTATCTGTAAAAACATTTCCCCTGGTGCGACCGCATCAGGGGACGTTTTTACCATATGAAGAAGGTGTCAGCAAATATGAAGAAGTACGGCAAAAGGAAGATTTTCGCACTGTGTGCCATCTTTTTGACATTAGCCCTGATCGGCTACCTGGTCTGGGGGAATCTTGCCATCCAGGTAACAGAATATTCCGTTTCCAGTGACCGTCTTCCAAAAAGCTTTTCAGGATTTCGCATCGCACAGGTCTCTGACTTGCATAACGCGGAATTTGGGCAGGATAATCAACGCCTTTTGGATAAGCTGAGAGCCGCAGAGCCTGATATCATTGTGCTCACTGGAGATCTGATCGATTCCCGGCGAACAGATCTGGAGGTTTCTTTGACCTTTGCAAAAAACGCTGTCAAGATTGCTCCCACCTACTATATCCCCGGTAATCACGAGGCACGGATATCCGGGCTGGATGAATTTTACGACGATCTCCAAAATGCCGGTGTTGATTTACTCTTAGATGAAAGCATTATTTTTCAGATCGGTACCGAAGAGATTCAGCTTTCCGGGATCATAGATCCTATGTTCCGAATTGGTAATTCGGAAAAACTAACCAATGAAGCGATCCAGTCCTTTACCGAAAGCGACGGAATGTATTCCATTCTACTATCCCACAGGCCGGAATACTTTGATGCCTACGCCGCCAGCAACGCCGATCTTGTCCTGACCGGTCACGCCCACGGAGGGCAATTCCGGCTTCCCTTTGTAGGTGGATTGTACGCTCCGGAGCAGGGTTTTTTCCCAAAATATGATGCAGGCCTATTTTTCCAAAACGGCACAACTATGATCGTAAGCCGGGGATTGGGCAACAGCCTGTTTCCTGTTCGATTCAACAATGCCCCGGAGCTTGTATTGGTTACATTGCAATGTGATAAATAATCAAAAAATAAGAAAAATCCTGATTTTTCTAAAAATAATTGTTGACAATCCCACTTTTTGTATATATAATATGTCTGTTGCCAAAGACAGCAGGTGGCATACGCCGTAAGTCCTGCCGAGGTGCGCTGATAGGATTATTGGTGTGTCTTTCTGTCTTCTGGCAGGAAGACACTTATTTTTTTCGGAGGTGAAAACACAATGCCCAACGCAAAGGTTCTTGAGAGCAAGAAGGCAGCTGTTGAAGCCCTGTCCGGTAAGATCAAGGAGGCTACTTCCGTAGTTTTCGTGGATTACAAGGGTATCACCGTCGCTAAGGACGCAGAGCTGCGTAAGCAGTTCCGTGAAGCCGGCGTAGAGTACACCGTTGTTAAAAATACTCTGACCAGATTTGCAGCCAAGGAAAACGGCTACGATTTCGATGAGGTTCTTAACGGCACTACCGCTATGGCCAGCACCACCGGCGACCCCATTGCTCCCGCTCGTATCGTATGTGAGTTCGCCAAGAAGAACAAGCTTTCCCTGAGCATCAAGGGTGGTATTGTTGAAGGCAGCGTTCTGTCCGCAGACCAGCTTAACGGTTTCGGCGAACTGCCCAGCAAGAATGCCCTGGTTGCTTCTGTGCTTGGTACTTTCCTGGCTCCTATCTCCAGCCTTGCTTTTGTTCTGGATCAGATCCGGCAGCAGAAGGATGGCGGCGCTCCCGCAGCAGAAGCTGCAGAAGCTTAATTCTTTTAATTAACACAAAAACATTACAAACTATTTATTTTTAGGAGGAAATTACAATGGCTAGTGAAAAGATCACTGCTCTCGTAGAAGAAGTTAAGAGCCTGACCGTTCTGGAGCTGTCCGAACTGGTTCACACCCTGGAGGAAGTTTTCGGCGTTTCTGCCGCCGCTGCTGCTGTTGCTGCTCCCGCTGCCGGCGCTGCTGCTGCTGAGGTCGAGGAGAAGACTGAGTTTGATGTCATCCTGAAGGATGCCGGCGCTTCCAAGCTGAACGTCATCAAGGTTGTCCGTGCTGCTACCGGCCTGGGCCTGAAGGACGCTAAGGATCTGGTTGACGCTTGCCCCAAGACCCTGAAGGAAGCTATCTCCAAGGAAGATGCTGAGAAGCTGGTTGCCGAGTTGAAGGAAGCTGGCGCTACCGCCGAGATTAAGTAATTTAATCTTTACCTACAGATAGAACAGCCGCCAGTAACTGGCGGCTGTATCTTTTAGGAGGATTATATGGACACTATTTCGAGCTATTTTTCCCAGTTTGGTCTTGATTTTGAATCCTTTTTGCAGTCTTTTGGTCTGATCGTTGTGGGGACTCTGCTGATCAGTGCCATTGGTCGGTTTATTTTCGGCAAAAGATCCACCTTGGTTTCCGCAGTATCCTCTGCCATTGGACTGCTGTTTGTATATGCGCTGAATATCGTATTACGAAGTGCCGGGGCTGATTTTCAGGCTTTTATCGCTCCCCTGCCCTTTGTCAGCTTCTCCGGTGATACGCTGATCCTGTTTCATTTCTCCCAGGCAGAATTTACCGCAGTGTGCTCTGAGATCCTGAGTCTGATCATTCTGGCATTTTTGATGAATGTGATAGACCGGTTTTTATCAAAGGGAAAGAACATTTTCACCGGCATCCTACTGCGTGCCATCACTGTGATCCTGGCACAGGCTGCCCATCTGCTTGTGCATTATCTGATGACCGCCTTCCTGCCAAGCGACGTTTTGCTGTACGCTCCCGCCATTATTTTAGGCATTTTGATTCTGCTATTGCTGACAGGCTGCCTGAAATTTTTGGTCGGACTGTTCCTTACCACAGTAAATCCTGTAATCGCGGTTTTTTACACTTTTTTCTTTGCCAATGTAGTAGGTAAAATGATCACAAAGGCTGTACTGACCACCGCTATCCTATGTATCATCGTATACGCTCTGGAAGGGTTGGGAATCGCCACCATCTGCATTGCCGCAGAGGCACTTTTGGCATATATCCCTTTTATGCTAGTACTGCTCTTTTTGTGGTACTTTATTCCAAAAATTTTTCATTAAATTACGGCAAGGTGCTTGATGCACCTTGCCGTTCAGAGTGTCAAAAAAGCCGCCAACCGTCAAAAAGCGAGATAATATAAATGGTATCTAATAAAGCCTTCTCCCTTGGGGAGAAGGTGGCAAAAATCTCTGATTTTTGTCGGATGTGGGGTAAAAAAGCTTGCTACGCAAGGCATTTTGACTTGCTGCGCAACTCGCACTCTACCGTACCACCTGTACGCCGACGAGTGCGA
>JAFTTQ010000091.1 GCA_017466665.1 Oscillospiraceae bacterium | reverse complement strand
GAGAGAAAATAAGAAATGCCAATATTTTCTCTCCCTCCGTCTTCGCCTGCGGCGAATCCACCTCCCTCGTCAGAGGGAGACTCTAGCGGTTGCTCTTAATAAGGTCAATTCCAATTTAGCAAATCAAAGGGGTGCCTGGTGCAGCAATGTCATTAAGTTAAGTGTCATTGCGAGCAAGTGACCTAAGTCACTTGTGTGGCAATCTCCTATGTATCGATACGCTGGAGATTCCCACGACCAGTCAAACGACTGGTCTCGGAATGACAAATACTCTTAACTTAATGACATTGCTTGTGCAGGCACCCCTTGTTAATGCTCAATAACCCTGGGCAGTACGCCCTCTAAGTCGATGTAATAGCGCTTATAGCTTTCATCCTCGTAATAGACCTTGACCTGCTTACCGATGACAGAACGGTCAGGGTATGCTTTCAGGTTGCTGCTGCGGAAAATGTGGATATTTCCAAACCGGTCCTGATACCGCACCAAAATAATAAAGGGATTACGGTTATTGACACGCACATTGTAATTGGCCGTGATCTCGGTGATCTCGCCCCAAATGTATTTTCCTGCCTCCACGATCTTTTGCAGGCGTTTACGCTGAAATACCATACAAATCAGCAGGATCAAATTGGATAAAAGGAAAATGCTGCCCAATACGGTGAATACGATCCCGACGGTGTTGTCCTCTGTGCCTTTGGGAAGTTGCAACAGCCCCAGGCCTAAGAAAAGATAGATGATCCCCAAGCAGCCGAAAACGATGGCTACGATCCCGGCGGGGGTGATCCCAAGCTTGATTTTTCTTTCCATAGCTTATTTCCTTAAAAGCCGCTTTCTTGCAATATTGATAGGCCCTTCGGTCATATGGTTGATCCAGGCAAGGCTCTTGCCGCAGCCATAGACAACACAGGATTCCGGGTCATCTGCCACAGCACAGGCAATGCCGGTACGCTCCTGCAAAAGCTGTGCCATACCCCAGATCTGGCTGGCACCGCCGGTGAGGGTGATGCCGTTTTCCGCAATGTCGCTGACAAGCTCAGGGGAGGCATCCTCCAGCACGGAAAGCACTTCGTCGGCAATGACCTTGGCAGGCCGGCGCAAGGGCTCAAACAGCTCGGAGGAGGTCAGTGTCAGCTCCCGGGGCATACCGGATTTGGCGTCTCTGCCCTTGACGGTCATAGAGGCATCCTCGTCCCGGGGGAATACACAGCCAATTTGGATCTTCACTTCCTCGGCGGTGGTGGCACCAATGATCACACCGTGCCGGCGGCGGACGTGCTTGACAATGGCATCGTCCATAGCAATGCCGGCGGTTTTAATGGAGGAGGAATTGGCCACGCCGTTCAGGGTCAGCACCGCAATGTCGGTGGTGCCGCCGCCAATATCCACGATCATATGACCGTTAGGGCCGGAAATGTCCAAATTGGCACCCAATGCCGCTGCCAAAGGCTCCTCAATCAGGTAAACACGGCGGGCACCGGCTTCGATGGCGGCGTTGATGACGGTACGCTCCTCCACCTCGGTCACACCGCTGGGCACGCAAATGACCACACGGGGCTTGGGGGTAAAGAGCCTTGTTTTGGCTGCCACACGGAAAAGCTGCTGGAGCATTTTCACCGTCATTTCGTGGTCAGAGATCACGCCATCCTTCAGCGGGTGCATTGCCACCAGATTGCCCGGGGTTCTGCCCAGCATATTCCGGGCGGCAGAGCCTACCTGCAAAATACGGCCTGTATTTTTATCCACAGCTACAACAGAGGGCTCCCGAATAAGAACACCGCTGCCGTCAACATAGATCAGCACATTGGAGGTACCCAGGTCAATGCCCAGGTCGTGAGAAAATAATTGCATAATGATCACCTGTGTTTGTCTTTATTCAGCGCCGCGATGGCAGCGCAGTGTACTTCCTTGGCACCGGCAGTCAGCAGGATCCGGGCACATTCGGAAACGGTGGCGCCGGTGGTGATGATGTCATCGATCAGCAGGATCCGTTTTCCGGCAACCTGCTTGGGGTCAGAAACGGCAAAGGCGCCCATAACATTGGCTTTTCGCCGGGAAAAGTCCGGCAGGCGGGACTGGGGCTTGGTGTGCCTTATCTTCTTTAAGATGGGAGCAGCGGGGGTTCCCAGCTCCTGACCGGCAGACCGGGCGATCAGCTCCACCTGATCGTAGCCCCGGAACCAACGCCGCCGGCGGCTGACAGGAACCCAAGTCAGAATGTCATAATCGCACAAGGGCTTGCTTTGCAGCTTCATTGCCAAAAGCCTGCCGTAAACCGCCCCATAGCTGCGGCGGTTGTAGAACTTGTAAAGCAGTATGCTGTGGCGCACCTTACCATTATAATACCACATTGCCCGGTAGTCTGCAACAAAAGAAATTTTGTATTTGGGCTTGGGAAATTCGTCTGTATCTTTGCGGCAGGTGTGGCAAAGATCGGTTTCATCCTGGCTAAGCACCCTTTGACACAGAGGACACTTGGCAGGAAAGAAAATATCATAAACGTGGTCTTTGAGCATATTACTTCTCCTGCAGCCGCAGCTTCAGCCCGGTATACCGCCGCCCGACCTTGGCGTTTTGGGTCATAGCCCCAATGGTATCCTCTCTGCCTACGATCACCAAAAGCGTCCTTGCCCGGGTGATGGCGGTGTACAGCACACTGCGGCTGAGCAGGTAAGGCGACCCACCCCAGGCGGACAGCACCACAGCCCGGTATTCACTGCCCTGACTTTTGTGGACGGTCATGGCGTATGCCGGCTCCAGCTCATTGAGCTCGGTAAAATCGTAGGCAGCCTGACGGTCGTCAAACTGCACCGTCACAATTTCAGAATCCGTATCGATGGACTGAATGATCCCCACGTCACCGTTGAACATACCGGCACCGATGGTGCCGTCGGCCTTTTTCCACAAAATGTCGTAGTTGTTCCGAATCTGCATGACCCGGTCACCCTCCCGGAAAATGATCTCGCCAAACTTCTTTTCCTGCTTGCCGGGGGCGGCGGGGTTCAGGCTCTGCTGTAAAACGCGGTTTAATTCATAAGTACCGGCACCGCCCTTTTTCGTGGGGGTCAGCACCTGGATCTGATCGGAGGGAATGCCCATATTGTTAGGAAGACGGGTTGCGCACAGGCCGGCAATGGTCTGTGCCGCCTGCTCCTCGGAACGGACGGGGATAAAGAAAAAGTCACTTTTGACATTTTTGAGTTCCGGCATAATGCCCTGATTGACCCGGTGGGCGTTCATAACGATCAGGCTTTGCTGTGCCTGACGGAAGATCTCTGTCAGCCGAACCGCAGGCAGGATCCCGGCACGGAGCATATCACTGAAAGGAAAGCCGGGGCCCACGGGGGGGAGCTGATCCGGGTCGCCTACCAAAATGAGCCGGGTGCCGGGACGGATGGCGCAAAGCAGGCAGTACATCAGCTCGATGTCCACCATAGAGGTCTCGTCCACAATGATGGCATCGGCTTTCAGGGGATCCTGCTGATCCTTTGCAAAGAAAAGCTTGCCGGTGTGGGGATCAATGCCGGCCCCCAAAAGCCGGTGGATGGTGGATGCCTCCTGGCCGGTGACCTCCGTCAGCCGCTTTGCCGCCCGGCCCGTGGGGGCGCACAGCAGCGTTTTTAACCCAAGCTGCCCGTAAAGAGATAAGATGCCCTGTGTGATGGTGGTTTTACCGGTGCCGGGGCCGCCGGTGATGATCAAAAGCCCGGATGCGGCAGCCTCCCGAATGGCATCTGCCTGAGCCTGGGAGTATTCCACATGGCTGTCATCGGCGGCTCTTTTCAGCTTTCGTTCCAAAGCTGTGGGGATGGGGAAGCGGACAGATGCAAATTCCTTCAGCCGGCGGCAGCAGTAGACCTCAGCTTCATACAGCCGGTCAAGATAGATGACGGTAATGCCGGCAAGGGTGTCCTTTTGCAGCTTGCCGATCTCCAAAAGGGCTTCTATACAGCCTGCCACTACATCATTTCCCACACTTAAAAGCTGGCTGGTAGCGGCAAGAAGCTTATCTTCCGGCAGGAATACGTGGCCGGCAGTCAGGTTATATTGTAGTTCAAAGAGAATGCCGGCCTCCACCCGGCGGTGATCGTCGGCGGAGATGCCCAAGGCAATGGCAAAACGATCCACAGCCCCAAAGGGTGCCTCCAACTGTTCATCCATTAAAAGGTAAGGATCGTCATATAATAGATCTATGGCCTGCTCACCGTACATTTTGTAGGTTTTGACAGCCAGCTCCGCCGGGAGCTGATGCAGAGCGAAAAACTCCATAAGCTGCCGCATACCCACCTGCAGGCGAAAGCTTTCCCCAATGGCCTGTGCCTTGGCGGCGGAGATGCCGGAGATCTCGGCAAGCCGTTCCGGCTCCCGTTCCATTACGGTCAGCGCCTGATCGCCGAATTTCTGCACGATCCGGGCGGCAAGCTTGGGGCCGATGCCCTTAACAGCCCGGGAGGAGAGGTATTGCAGGATGTCCTTGGCGGTCTGGGGCATCAGGCGCTCCAAAAATTCCGCCTCAAACTGCTTGCCGTAGCTGCTGTGATTGCTCCATTTGCCGGTGACCATCAGCCGCTCGCCCACACTGGGCATAGGAATGGTGCCAACTACCGTGACAGCCTGTCCGTTTTCGCAGTTTAACCGCAAAACCGCATAGCCGTTGTCGTAATTCTGAAAGACCACAGCGCCGATGATGCCCTGCAAAATATCCATTTCCATTTCTGCCACTGTATACCACTCCCTTCATAAAATCGTAATATATAAATTGTACTATATTTAAAAGACAAAGTAAAGCACTGTGCTGCTATTTTCCTGAATTGCTTTTTTTCGGGATGTGTGGTATTGTAGCAATAGAAAAATTAAAAGGAGAAGTATACTATGCTATACGCAGGCTGTCATTTATCCAATTCCGCAGGGAATCTGGCAATGGTGGAGACCGCGGTTTCCATCGGTGCCAATACCTTTGCGTTTTTTACAAGGAATCCCCGGGGAAGTCAGGCAAAAAAGGAAGACCCGGTGGACTCTGCCAAGGCGGTGCAGGCCTTAAAAGATCATCATTTTGGCCCGCTGGTTGCCCACGGCGCATATACGATGAATCTATGCACCGCGGAGGAAAGCGCCCGGGAATTTGCCGCGTCCGTTCTGTGTGACGATCTGCGCCGTATGGCAGCGCTGCCGGGGAACTATTATAATTTCCATCCCGGCTCCCATGTAGGGCAGGGAACAGAGGCTGGCATTGAGCATATCGTCAAGGCACTAAAAAAGGCGCTGGAGCCGGGATATCCCGTTACCGTCCTGCTGGAGACCATGGCAGGAAAGGGCAGCGAGATCGGCGGACGGTTTGAGGAACTGAAAGCCATCATCGACGGTGTAGGCAGCCCGGACATCGGCGTATGCTTGGATAGCTGCCACGTCCACGACGGCGGCTATGATATCGTAAACGATTTGGACGGCGTTTTGGCGGAATTTGACCGGGTGATCGGCCTGGATAAGCTGAAAGCCCTGCACCTGAATGATTCCAAAAATCCCTTCGGCAGCCACAAGGATCGCCACGAGCTGTTGGGACAGGGCAATTTGGGGCAAAATACTTTTAAAAATATTGTGAATCATCCGGTGCTGAAAAACCTGCCGATGATTTTGGAGACACCCAACGATCTGCCCGGCTACGCCAGGGAGATCCAGTTCCTCCGGGATCTGCAAAACTAAAATGACCCTCTCAGTCACCTGCGGTGACAGTTCTCCCAAAGGGAGAGCGTGTTCAGCCTCTCCCTTTGGGAGAGGTGGCAGCCCGATAGGGCTGACGGAGAGGGTGTAATACAAGGAGGTGACCAAAATGGATGCCATTGAATCCCTGCAAAACGCCTTGCCAACCTATGTCAATGTATTTATCGCGGTTTTTCGCTATGCGGCGCCCATTTTGGCGCTGCTGATCCTTTGCCGTGCGGCGGGGCCTTTGCTGCGGTTTCGCCGGGAGCCGGAGATCTGGGCGTGGCTGTGTATGCCGGAGGGGAAAAAGGTTGCCATTACCCACTGGGAAAATGTGATCGGGCGGGATAAAAACAGCGATGTGGTGATTGACCTTGCCACGGTATCCCGAAGCCATGCGGTTTTGACCCGGTATGACGACGGAAGCTGGAGCATTTCCGATGTGGATAATTCCGGCGGTGTACAGGTCAACGGCAAGAAGGTTTCTGTCCGGGCACTGAAAAAGAGTGATGTGATCACCATTGGCGGCTTGGATATGACACTGGAGCCGATCTCAAGGCAGCAGGAAAAGCATCTTGCAAAGCTGCGCACCAAGGCATCCAGCTATCCTGCCAGCTTTGCCAATCTGCTGCTGCTGTCCATTTTCCAGGTGCTTAGCTGTATTGGGTTTATTATGACCGGCGCGAAGGAGAATGCCCAGTCCTACCTGATGGGCTACGGCATTATTCTGATCAGTCAGTGGGCACTGTTTTTGTTTTATATTTTTATCCGCAGACCGGCGTTTGAGGTAGAGACCATCGCCTTTTTCCTGTGCAGTATGGGTATGGCGGCGATCTGTGCCGCCGCGCCGGAGGACGCGATCAAGCAGTCGATCTCCATGGCGCTGGGCATCGGGATATTTTTGGCGGTGGGCTGGGCACTTCGTGATCTGGAAAGAGCCAAAAAGATCCGCTACCTGGCGGCTGTGGGCGGCATTGGATTGCTGCTGGCGACCCTTGCCTTTGGTAAGACCATTGATGGCGCGAAAAACTGGATCATCATTGGCGGTATGTCCATCCAGCCCTCGGAGCTGAGTAAGCTGTGCTTTGTATTTGTGGGCGCGTCCACCCTGGATTTAATTATGACCAAGCGGAATCTTTTTCTGTTTATTGGCTATTCCCTGATGGTCTGCGGCTGCCTGGCGCTGATGAGCGACTTTGGCGCGGCACTGATCTTCTTCTGTGCGTTTTTGGTCATTGCTTATATGCGCTCCGGCAGCGTGGGCACAGTGACCCTGGCAATCACCAGCCTTGTCTTTGCCGGCATTGTGATCCTGAAATTCGCGCCCCACGCGCTGCACCGCTTTGCCAACTGGCGGCATATTTGGGAGGATCCCACCGACGGCGGCTATCAGCAGACCCAGGCACTGATGCGTATGGCATCCGGCGGTCTTGTGGGCTTAGGACTGAATCAGGGCTGGCGTGGCTATCCCATTCTCCCCGCACCTACCTCCGATGCGATCATTGCCACCATTGGTGAGGAATGGGGGCTTGTGATGGTGGTTTTGCTGGTGCTCAGCATTGTGGCGCTGGCGCTGTTCAGTGTCCGCTGTTCCCGGATGGGCCGCAGCAGCTTTTATACCATCGGAAGCTGTACCGCCTCCACGATTTTGGTGGTGCAGGTGATCCTCAACGCCCTTGGAACGGTGGATGTGGTGCCCTATACCGGTGTTACATTCCCGTTTTTGTCCAACGGCGGTTCCAGTATGCTGTGTGTTTGGGGGCTTTTGGCGTTTATTAAGGCGGCAGATACCAGGCAGAATGCCAGCTTTGCCGTGCGGCTTTTGAGAAAGCGGGGAGGTGAGCCGGATGAATAGAATCGCAAGACGATCCGGGGCACTGACCATTTTGGTGATCCTCTTGATAGCCGGCTTTGTGTTCTTTCTGGCGGAGTATACAATGAATGCCGCCGATTGGGTGATGCACCCCGGCTCTCCCCATGTGTACGCCAACGACCAGATCAGAACCGGCGTGATCACAGACCGGGAGGGTGTTCTGCTTTTGGATATGCAGGAGGATGGCTGGACCTATGCCTCCCAGGAGGCTGTCCGTCAGGCCACGATGCATTGGATCGGTGACCGGCAGGGGATGATCGATGCTTTGGTAATGCCTGCCTACTATGAGGAGGTTCTGGGCTACGATTTTCTGAATGGCCTGTACAGCTACGGCAAGGATGCCGGAACCGGCGGCGTGATGGCGCTGACCCTTTCTTCAAGACTGCAGGCTGTGGCGCTGGAGGCGTTGGGAGATTATAAGGGAACGGTGGCGGTATACAATTATAAAACAGGGCAGATCCTCTGCGCTGTGACCACCCCCACCTATGACCCGGATCATGTGCCTGACATTGATGGTGACCCGGTGCGCTATGAGGGGGCGTATATGAACCGCTTTTTGCAGTCGGCCTATACCCCCGGCTCTATTTTCAAGATCGTGACCCTGGCGGCGGCGCTGGAGAGTATGGAAGACGCCCAAAGCCTGGAGTTTACCTGTACGGGAAGCTGGGGAGAGGGGGAGAGTCCTGTTACCTGCGAAAGTGCCCACGGCAAGCAAAGCCTGAAGCAGGCCTTTGCCAATTCCTGCAACTGCGCCTTTGCGGAGCTTGCACGGCAGATGGGCGGAAAGACCCTTTTGGAGTATGTGGAGAAATTCCAAGTGACAGAGCCTGTCAGCTTTGATGGTATTACCACCGCATCGGGCAATTTTGATTTGGATGAATACTATATCACTTTGGGTTGGAGCGCCATCGGGCAGCATACGGATCTGGTCAATCCTGCCACCTATATGACCTTTATGGGTGCCGTTGCCAATGGGGGCAGAGCGGCAAAGCCCTATATCGTGGAAAGTGCCAGTGACGGCAAAAACGGTTATCAGGCGCAGATCAGCTACGGCGATCCGGTAATGTCCAGTGAAACAGCGGCCATCGTGCGGCAGTATATGCGCTACGCGGTGGAAAATAAGTATGGCGCGGATCATTTTCCGGGGCTGACCGTTTGCGCCAAGACCGGCACAGCGGAAAAGGATGGGGAGCGTGCCTCCAACGCAATGTTTGCAGGCTTTGTGACAGACGAGGAGTACCCTCTGGCGTTTATCATCTGCGTGGAGGATGGCGGCTACGGTGCCTCCACCGGCATTCCTATTGCCTCCAAAGTCCTGACCGCCTGTAAGGAAATCCTCGATCAGCAGTAAGCGAAATTAGAATTTATCTTACTAAGTGCAACCGCCAAAGCCTCCCTCTGATGAGGGTAAGCGAAGCGCAGTCGCGGTAGTGAATGACAGCCCTGTGGGCTGTCAGAGCCGCGACCGGGCTCGCCGCAGCGAGTGGCACGGCGTTAGCCGTGACGGAGGGAGAGAAATATATTGATATCTCTTATTTTCTCTCCCCCAGTCACGCTGTTCGCGTGACAGCCCCCTCGTCAGAGGGGGCTTTTAAAGCGGTGCGCTGAACAATAATTTTCTGTACACAAAAT
>JAFTTQ010000090.1 GCA_017466665.1 Oscillospiraceae bacterium | reverse complement strand
CTTTTGCAGAAGATCAAACTGAAATTTATGTAAAATTCGTTATGGAACACTGGGATACTTATGAAGGCGCAGGTATTGCATACAGTACCTTGACCGTGAACGCAGCCCAGGATAAGCCGGAAGACCCCGGTACCCCGGTTCAAAACACATACAGCTTTGATGATCTTCCCTCCGGTGAGGTCACCGCAGAGGACATCGGTGCGATCGAAGAGAGCAATTTGTATTATGGCAAGGACGGAGTTGCCCTGTTGTCTCCCCGGAATGGTTACGAGGAGGCATCTGCCACCTGGCTGATAGAGGCGGCAGAGGGGGAAAAGCTGGAAAATTGTGTACTGACCATTGTGGGCCGTACCGCCTATAACAATGAGGAAGCAAAAAATGGCAACTATCTGAAGGTGTTTGCTTCTACCGACGGCACCGGCTATACCTTGGTGAAGGAGTTCCGTGCCAATGAAAACCAGGACGATAGTCAGGAGCTGACGGTGGATCTGACCGATGCGGTCAAAGGCAGCGAAAAAGCCTATGTGAAGCTTCAGTGGCTGGTATTTGATGCACCCTATAGCTTCGGTATCCGTTCTGTGACCCTGACAGCCAATGATGCCGGCGAAGGGGATATGGAAGGTTCCGATCCTTCTCTTGATTTCGACAAAGCACCGGAAGATTGCAAGCTGATTAAGCATACCTACATCTTTGATAAGCTTCCTAAGGGTGAGGTAAGTGCAGGGGCAATTGGTGCCATTCATGAGAGCAATATGTATTTCGGCATTGACGGCGTACCGCTGCTGTCTCCCAGAAACGGCTATGAAATTGCATCTGCCACTTGGTTGCTGGAAGCAGCAGAAGGAGAGCCACTGCATAATTGTCTGATAAACATTGTGGGCCGTACCTTCTATATCACCGAAAGTGTAAAAAATGATAACTATTTGAAGGTATATGCTTCTCCCGACGGAGTGAACTATACGCTTGTAAAGGAATTTCGGGCAAATAGCAACCCGGATACCTCACAGAACTTCCTGGTGGATTTGAGTGATGCGGTCAAGGGAAGTGGTAAGGCTTACATCAAGCTGGAGTGGCTTGTGTTTGACAGCCCCCATATTTTCGGCATTCGCGGGATTACCCTGGTGGGTAACTCCATCGGTAAAAATGTTTCCTTTGGAATCGGTGGCAGTGGCAGCAAAAAGCCTGTGGATCTCAGCATACCCCATGAAGAATGTATGAAGGTAGAGCTGAGTCAAAACTTCAACACGCTGACTGCCGGTGAGGTCACCGCAGAGGACATCGGGGCTGTTGATGAGATGAATATGTACTTCGGCATTGACGGCGTACCGCTGCTGTCTCCCCGAAATGGTTATGAGATCGCGTCTGCTACATGGAAGCTGGAAACGGAAGGAAAGGATCCGCTGTACGATTGCGTGCTGACCATTGTGGGCCGCACCTTCTATGTCAACGAAAGTGTGAAAGATGACAATTATCTGAAGGTGTATGCTTCTGCCGACGGTGTCAACTATACTTTAGTGAAAGAATTTCGATCTAATGACAATCCGGATGATACCCAGCGGTTTACTGTGGATCTGACAGATGTGGTCAAGGGGAATGGACAGGCCTATGTGAAGCTGGAATGGTTGGTATTTGACAGCCCCCATATTTTTGGTATTCGCTCTATTACCTTGACCGGCAATACTGCGGGCATCGACAATTCCAGCGGTGCAAGTGCTAAGGTAGCGATTACCAACATTCAGAATTTCAGCCAGCTGCCTGTAGGTCCTGCGGATAAGGATGCGCTGCTTGCCCACAAGAGCGCAAATCTATGCTACGGCTACAACAACATTGGTCTGCTGACTGCCAGCGAGGCCGGTGAGGATGCCTATGTTACCTGGGTGCTGAATGCCAAAGAGGGAGAACCCTTTGAAGATTGCTATCTGACATTGATAGGAAGATGCGGATATATTAACCAGGAACTGGCAGAAAAATCGGAGTGGAGAATCCAGTTCTCCTCTGATGGTGAGAATTACTCCACGGTTACAACGCTGAAGCCTACAGAGCCGGCTGGTGACCTGCAATCGTTCGTAATAGACCTGAGTGCGCAAAGCTTTGGTCTGAATAAGATCTATGTACGTCTGTACTGGAAGAGTCTGGATGATCCGTCAGGCATGGGTCTTCGTGCAATGTCAATGGTTGCCAATGCAGGAGAGGATTATGCATTGTTTACACCCAATGTGCTGAGCGACAAGCTGACCATTGATGCTGTTGATCCTGAAAATATCCCTGTCGGGTCTGAAGATATTTCCGTCGAGACTCCGCAAGAAGAGGGAGTAAATAACGCTCTTGTATGGATCATTGCAGGCGGCACTGCTGTGGCGGCAGTGATTGCAGCTGCTTTTGTGATCTCGTTGAAGAAGCGTTCCCGTAAAAAAGCCGATAAAAAAGATGCCAGTGTTTGAATTCACATGTGAAAGGAAAATGTTATGAAAAAGTTCAAATGCTTACTGAGCCTGGTAATGGTGCTTGCGATGCTGGTCTGTCTCTGCGCCTGTTCCCAGCCTGCAGAACCCACTACAACGCAAAATAACAACGGAAACACACAGTCTGACAGCACTGCGCCTAAGTATGATTTTGGCGGTAAAACCATTAAGATCGCTATTTGGTACGAGCCTGAGATCCCCAATTTGGGCGATAGCGACAGCGAAGATGCATGGTACTATTCTCTGAAGCATGCAGCAGAGGAGTTTAACTGCGAGATCGAGTGGATCGTGGATACCCAGGAAGCTCATTTCAGCAACTTCATTCAGAAGTCACTGGGCGGCGAGGTATACGCCGATATCATGATGTGCCATTCCTGGAACTATGTCAGCCTGATCAAACAGGGGCTGATCCTGCCCACCACGGAGTATGTGGCAAATGCACCGGATGCAGAGCGCTGGAATCAGTCTACCTATGTGCTCAACGGTGAGAACTGGGGTCTGATGCCCGTTGAACAAAATTATGTACCCACCAACTATTTTCTGGTCAACACGAAGCTTCTGAATTCTCTGGGACTGGAGAATCCTCAGGAGCTGGCCAGAGAAGGTAAATGGGATTGGGAAACCTTCCGTCGATACTGTGCGGAAGCAACGGATCCCAGCAAGGAACAGTATGGCGTTGGCTGCTTTATGCTGGCGCATATGCTGAAGACCGGCAACGACTTCAGCTATGCCATCAAGGACGAAAATGGCGTTTATCAGAATGCTTTCACCCATCCGTCTACCCATTCGCAGGCCATGGAGGTTCTGGAGCTGATACAGCGGATGGCGCTGGAGGATAAGTCTGTTCTGGGCGCATGGACAGACGGTCAGGAAGCAATGAACGAAAGCCTGAATGCCTTTAAGGACGGCAAGCTTTTGTTTGCATATTATCCCAGCCCCAGCAGCCTAAAGAAGGCAGGATTTACCGATTACTCCGTGGTTACAGTCCCAATGGGTCCCTCCGCTGCGCAGCTGCATGATACGGTAGAGGCATTTGCTTTCTGGTGCTTGCCTAAGGAGTCAAGCTTCACAGCAGAAGAACGAGCAGCTTTCTGGATGGAAGCAAAGCGCATATGGGATCCGGCAGACGAAGAGGGCTACTATGAAGAGAGTGAAGAGAGTCGTTTGGAGGAACTTCTGGACGAGGACTACATTAACAGAGAGGATGTACAGTTCCTGCTGGATATGGGCAAGAACATGGAACTGCTGCCTGATGTCAGCGTAAGCTGGGGTTCGTTGATCGCTGATGACATTTTCGGCGCTGTAATTCGTGGCGACAGCACACCGGCTGCGGTAATAGAAAAGACCGCCGGTGAGGTGCAGGCGAAGATCGACGAGACCTACAATTAATAAAAATCTAAGGGAATGCAAAGCCCCATCGTTTTTTTCGATGGGGCATCCCAGGCCCAATTGGTATGGAAATGAGGCGGTTACTATGCAAAGACGGTTATTGGCATATATTTTGATCATTGCTTTGCTGTGCGGCTGTGTGATGACAGGGTGTGGCAGCTCCCGGTGGAAGAGTCTGAAAAATGAGCTGTCCGGTGTGGAGCTTCAACCGTTGAGCGAATATCAGAAATATATTGCAAGCTATCAGCCTGCATCGGAAAATGCACAGATCCGGATCGAAGGAACCGCCTTTTCCTCCTGTGAAGGGTTTATAGGCGAAACGCTGAAGCGGGATGGTGTTTCAGCAGTTGCTACGGAATCCTTTGGTAGTATTACCTATGATTTTACGGTAGCGGAAAGCGGTCTTTACCATCTGGCTGTGGATTACTATCCGCTGGAAGGCTACGGCGATACCATCGAGCGTATGCTGTATCTGGATGGAGAGCTTCCCTACGAGGAGGCCCGCAGCTTGATTTTTAAACGGCAGTTTGCAGACGATGGAGAAAAATGCTACTCCACCTCCGGCAACGAGTATCGCCGCCCTCAAAAGGAAATCTACCAGTGGCAAAGCGTAGATGTCCGCAGTGGCAGCGGTTATTTGGATATGCCACTGCAATTCTATCTGGAAGCAGGCGAGCACACACTGACACTGCACAGTGTTTCTGAGCCTATGGCCATTGGCGCACTGCGTTTTTATGTGCGGCAGGAGCAGCCCACATATTTGCAGTATGCGCAGCAGAATGAACAGCTTGGCCTGACGAAGGGCTTAGGGCAGCATACCTATGAGGCAGAGGATGCTTCCAGAAAATCTGATTCTACCCTCTATGCGGTGGAGGATCGAAGCTCCTGCAAAACCACACCTTATGAATCCACTTTGATTCTGCTGAACTGTATCGGTTCCAACAACTGGAAGTACAATGGGCAATGGATTGAATGGACGGTAAATGTACCGAAGGAAGGTCTTTACACCCTGTCTTTTCGCGTAAAGCAGGACTTTGTGTCCGGAGCCAGCGCAACCCGCAGGCTTTATATCAATGGACAGGTACCCTTTGCAGAAGCAAATAATTTGAGTATTCCATACAGCCTGAGCTGGCAGGTGTTTACCCCCGGAAATGATGAAGGTGCATATTGGATCCATCTGCAAGAGGGTGAAAATACCATCCGGCTGGAGGTGGTGACCGGCGATTTGGCACCGGTATTGATTCAGACGAAGAATACGGTAGCGGATCTGACAGCACTGTATCGCCGTATTACTGCCATTGTGGGCAGTTTCCCGGATGCTGTCCGCGACTATCATTTGGAAGATGCGATTCCGGATATGGAAGATATTATGATTCAGGCCTATTCGGATCTGGTCTTGGCGAATTCTTATTTGGAGCAGATTAACGGCAATAAAGGTGAGCAGTCCGCCTATATTGATCAGATGCTCGCTCTGCTGGAAACCATGGTGGACGACAAGGATGTGATCCCGGAGCAGATGAATACCTTCTCCGACCGGATCAACGGTTTGTCCTCTTGGGCGGCCTCTGCATCCGAAGTGCCGCTTTTAATCGATAAATTCTGTGTCAATGCAGAGGAAGTGACTCCTTTAAAGGCTGAGGGTAATATTTTCCAGCAGAGCTGGTTTGCGGTGGACAATTTCATTGCTTCCTTCCAGGTCGATTATTATACCGTTGAGAGCATGGTGGAGCAGGAAGCCGACCGGGAGATCACTCTGTGGCTGTCCGGCACCTCCGGACGGGATCAGGCCAGCATTTTGCGGGATCTGATCGATCGGCATTTTACCAGTGAAAAGGGGATCAAGGTCAATATCCGTCTCGTAAATATGGGTGTTTTGTGGCAGGCAGTAGCCAGCGGAGAGGGCCCGGATGTGGCAATTTTCCAGGGGCAGGCACAGCCGCTGAACTACGGTGTCCGTGGTGCACTTTACGATTTGAGCAGCTTTGACGATTGCGAAGAAGTGCTCAGCCGGTTTGCTCCCAGCGCTGTGGAGCCCTTCCGCCTGGGCGACAGCGTTTACGGCTTGCCGGAGCAGCAGGTGTTTATGATGATGTTCACCCGTACCGATATTTTGCAGGAGGTGGGTATCAGCGCACCCCAAACCTGGGAGGAATTGTATTCGCTGATCCCTGCACTGCAGGAGCATGGTATGGAGATCGGACTGCCCCAGCCTACAACGATTCAGTCCGGCAGTGAGGCCACCTCACTGAATCCTATGTTTACCTCCTTGCTGCTGCAAAACGGTGTATCCATCTATGATCAGGACAACCGGCTGTGTGTACTGGATCAGCTGGAGGCAGTAAACTGCTTCACAGAATGGTCTGAATTCTACACCAAATATAATTTCACAAAATCCTACAGTAATATTAACCGTTTCCGTACCGGCACAATGCCCATCGTGCTGGCGGAATATACCTTCTACAACAGTCTGGTGCTGGCAGCACCGGAAATTGACGGCGTTTGGGAAATGGTTCCCATTCCCGGTATCCGGCAGGAGGATGGCTCCATTGCCCGGGATACCTCGTCTTCCGGTTCCTCCTGTATGATCTTTGCCAATACTCAGGATGCCGATGCATCTTGGGAGTTCTTAAAATGGTGGACCTCCACCGATACTCAGGTCAACTACGGTAGAGAGCTGGAAACTATCCAGGGCGCATCTGCCCGGTGGCCTACTGCGAATTTGGCAGCCGTGGAGCAGTTGGGTTGGAATCCTGCTGCTGCCGAAGCATTGCAGACACAGTGGCAGTATGTCCACGGTATTCCCGAAGTACCGGGCGGCTACTATGTCGGCCGTGCAGTGGCCAATGCCATCAAATCCTCCATCAATATGGGCGAAAACCCCAGAGAAGCTATCCTGGATGCGGTGGAGGATATCAATGAAGAGATCATCAGCAAACGAAAAGAATTTGGATTGGAGAATTAGCCATGGCGAAAAGAAAATATACAGAGCGCTTCCGGCAGAAGTGCCGTTTGGCATGGAATAATCGATCCGCATATTTGCTTATGGCACCGTTTATGATCATATTCTTCACCTTTACGGTGTTACCGGTGCTGATGACCATCGTTTTAAGTTTTACCGAGTATAACATTTTGCAAGAGCCCACATTCGTGGGCTGGCAGAATTACCGGGAATTGTTTGTTAATGATGATGAATTTGGCATTGCCTTGCGTAATACGGTGGTCTTTGCACTGATCACCGGTCCGATAGGATATTTTCTGTCTTTTTTTGCCGCGTGGATTATCAATGAGTTTAAGCCTTTGATCCGCGGCATTCTGACATTCATTTTCTACATTCCCACTATTTCCGGCACAGTATACACCATCTGGGGCATCATTTTCTCCAGTGATATGTATGGCTTTGCCAATAGCTTTCTGTTGAAGCTGGGCATCATCGATAATCCAATTGAGTGGTTCTCCACCAATGTATATATTCTGCCACTAATCATCATTGTTCAGCTGTGGATGAGTATGGGATCGGGATTTTTGGTAATGCGTGCCGGCACTGCCGCGGTGGATCGGCAGTATTACGAAGCTGCCGCAATTGACGGTGTTCGTAATCGTTTTCAGGAGGTTATTTATGTAACCATTCCCATGATGGCACCTCATCTGATGACTGCAGCGGTGCTGCAGATCACCGGTATGTTTGCCAATGTGGGTGCATCTGTCGCACTGGCCGGTTTCCCCTCCACCAACTATGCCGGCCACCTGATTATGACCCATTTGATGGATTATAGCAGCTACCGTGTAGAGCGCGGCTATGCCTCTGCTATTTCGGTGGTACTGTTTATCTTGATGATATCCATCAATGCCATCTCAGTCAAACTGCTCAGAAAGGTGGGAACCTGATATGGCAGAAAAAAAGAAGTCGCTAAAAGTGCGAAAGTTCAAAAATAAGCGGCTGCTGGGTGCCGGTTCCCGGTTGAACCGTAAGGCCTACGGCGATGTTCTGATGCTGATTTTGGTGGGCGTAATGGCTGTATTCAGCTTTTTTCCACTGCTGATGTCCATTGGTATGGCATTAAAGCCGGTTAACGAACTATTTTACTTCCCTCCAAAGCTGCTTCCGAAAAAGCCTACACTGGATAATTTCCGGATGCTGTTCAGCCTGATGCAGAATACCCGTGTATCCTTCTTCCGTTATGCGTTCAATACGGTCTTTATTTCTCTGGCGGTAACGCTGGGCCATGTGTTTCTGGCATCTATGGCAGCCTATCCGCTGGCAAAGCTGAAAATACCCGGCATCAAGCTGCTCAATACGATGATCATGCTGTCTCTGATGTTCGTTTCGGCTGTTACGGATGTGGCAAACTATTTGACCGTCAGTTGGCTGGGCTGGCTGGATACCTACTGGGCATGCATCATACCGCCTATGAGCGCATCTTTGGGCCTGTTTATTATGCGGAACTATATGACGACCATCCCCGATTCTATGCTGGAAGCTGCCCGGATAGACGGTTGCAGCAATTTCCAGATATTCCTTATAGATCTGGGTGCAGAAGAGGTCTCTAACCTGATCGTACAGGGCAACGGCGATTATAAGTATGCGTGCACCCAAGGCTACGCAGGCGAAGGCTACTATGTACAGAAGCTGGAAGCCGGCGAAGGCAAGGTGTTTGCTGAAAATGCCGTTCTGGATCTGACCTACCGTATCGCAACTGCCGATCCTTTAGGTTATGTTACTGTAGAAAGCTCTGTAGACGGAACCAACTACACTGCCTGCACTACATTCAGTGAAGCCACCGGCGAAGGTTACAGCAATGACGCAAGAAAAGCTGCAACCGTAGAGCTGGGTGGCAGCGCAGGTGCTGAAGCAGTTTGGGTAAGAATCAAAATGCAGCACTGGACCAGCCCCGATGGCGCGGCAGTTGACTGCTCCACTATCACCGCTTCCATTAAGGACGCACCTGCTCCCTCCGCAACCAGCACCTTGAATTTTGCACAGTTGTCTTACACCGGTGAGGATATGACCGCCGTTGCAGAGGCTGTCAAGGCTTTGGGCGCAGAGGACGCCTCCAACCTGATCGCTTCTCAAAATGATGTGTATAAGTTCGTATCCGGCAAGGGATATTCGGGTGCAGGCTACTATGTGCAGAAGCTGGAAGCCGGCGAAGGCAAGGTGTTTGCTGAAAATGCCGTTCTGGATCTGACCTACCGTATCGTAGCTAACGATCCTTTAGGCTATGTTGAGGTAGAAAGCTCTGTAGACGGAATCACCTACACTACCTGCACCGAAATCAGCGAAGCAACTGGCAATGATTTTTACAGCAATGATGCAAGAGCCAATGCAACTGTAGAGCTCAATGGCAGCGCAGGCGCTGAAGCTGTTTGGGTGAAAGTTAAAATGGAACACTGGGCTGCTCCCGCCGGCGCAGCCGTTGACTGCTCCACCGTCACCGCTCCCGTTGAGGACGCACCTGCTGATCTGCCTACCACGGTAACCGGCAGCTTGAATTTTGCACAGTTGTCTTATACCGGTGACGATAAGACCGCCGTTGCAGAGGCCATCAAGGCTCTGGGCGCAGAGGATGCCTCCAACCTGATCGCTTCTCAAAACGATGTGTATAAGTTTGTATCCGGCCAGGGCTATGCGGGCGCAGGCTACTATGTGCAGAAGCTGGAAGCCGGCGAAGGCAAGGTGTTTGCGGAAAATGCCGTTTTGGATCTGACCTACCGTATCGTAACTAACGATCCTTTAGGCTATGTTAAGGTAGAAAGCTCTGTAGACGGAATTAGCTACACTGCCTGCACTAAAATTAACGAAGCAACCGGCAATGATGCTTACAGCAATGATATAAGAGCAAATACAACCGTTGAGCTCAGTGGCAGTGCGGGTGCTGCAGCTGTTTGGGTGAAAGTCACAATGGAGCATTGGACAGCTCCTGCTGGCGCAGCAGTTGACTGCTCCACCATCACCGCTCCGATTGAGGACGCACCTGTTGAAGTGATCACAAAGGTAACCGACACCCTGAATTTTGCACAGTTGTCTTACACCGGTGAAGATAAGACCGCCGTTGCAGAAGGCGTCAAGGTTCTGGGCGCAGAAGATGCTTCCAACCTGATCGCTTCTCAAAACGATGTATATAAGTTCGTGTCCGGCAAGGGCTATGACGGCGAAGGCTACTATGTGCAGAAGCTGGAAGCCGGCGAAGGCAATGTATTTGCTGAAAATGCCGTTCTGGATCTGACCTACCGTATCGCAACCGCTGATCCTCTGGGCTATGTTATGGTAGAAAGCTCTGTAGACGGTATTTACTACGATGTCTGTGCTGAATTCACAGAAGCAACCGGTGATGATGCTTACAGCAATGATATAAGAGCTAATGCAACTGTAGAGCTGGGCGGCACCGCAGGCGCGGAAGCAGTTTGGGTGAAGATCAAGATGCAGACCTGGGGTGCTCCCGCTGGCGCAGCCGTTGACTGCTCCACCGTCACCGCTATTATTGAGGATGCACCTAAGGGGCTGCCCCCTGTAGAGCAGTGGTATTTGGAGCTTAATGACAATATTGGTATCAATTTTATTCTCAATGCCACCGAGGAGCAGATGGCTTCCGGCACGGTTGACTATACCGTAAACGGCGTGACCAATACCAAGAACATTGCCGAGCTGGTAAACGAAGAAGGTAAGGCGGTCCTGCCCGTGGAGCTGGTTGCCGCACAGATGAGCGACGAAGTAACCATCACCTTGGGTGAGAGCACCAAGACCTACTCTGTGAGAAAGTACGCCCAGTATATCCTCGATGGCGACTACTCTACTGAGACAAAGAATCTGGTTAAACATATGCTGAACTACGGTGCAGCATCCCAGACCCATTTTGAATACAATACCAACAGACTGGCAAACACCGGCATCGAAGTAGAAGCTGCTGCTGTTCCTACTGAGGGCGCGAGCGTAACGACTTCCGGAAGCGTAAGCGGCGTGAAGTTCTACGGCGCAAGTCTTGTTTACCGGGACAGAATCGCAGTGCGGTTCTATTTTACCGGGGATGTGTCCGGCTGTACCTTCACAGCGAACGGCAATACCTGCAGCCCGGTTGCCAAGGATGATTTGTACTACATTGAAATTGCGGACATTCTGCCCCAGGATCTGGAACAGGCTCTGAGTGTTACCGCATCTGACGGTACAAGCAGCCTGAGCGTAAGCTATGCGCCTAAGGACTACATCATCCGTATGTATGCTAAGGATACAAATGTTGCACCTCTGGTACAGGCTTTGTACGGCTATCATCTGGCGGCAGAGGCATACACCGGTGAGGTGCAGGAAGCTGTCGGTCAGATCGTACCGCTGACATATCCTGAAGAAGCAGTTACCACTTTGACCGCATCGAATTTGTATTCATTTAAGAACCGGGCAAATGATACAGGCAGCTATAGTGGATTTAAGCACATTGACGGAACGAGTCTGGCAGTTTCCCCGTATTTCACCGCAACGGTGGAAGGAAAGACACTGCCTGTCTATGCAACGCCGGTATTTGTTGCTACCAGTGACAGTGGCGCGCTGCATTCCTTCGCATCTGTAGATGTGGAATTCAGCGGCCGTGAGATGGTTTCCATCAAGCTGAATGTTTCCAGCTCTGTGTCTGTCAGCTCTGCCCAGGTCTTTGGCCACGACGAAGCGATCCTTACCCAAAGCGGCTCCGAGCTGACGCTGAAGGTTTCCAAGCACGGAAATTACACCGTTGTGCTCAATGACAATCAGGCTTATGCCGTTACGATCATGGTCCGTTCCTATGAGGACGAGGATGCGCAGATCGCAGCCTATCAGGCGCAGTATGGCGAAGACAATGTGATGGTGTTTGAACCGGGCCTGCACGACATCTCCTATCTGCAGATGCTCAGCGATAATATGGTGATCTATCTGAAGGCCGGTGCTATTTTGCTGCCGGAGCACACCATGGATATTCTGAGTGACTCGGACAACAGCAGCAAAGCAGAAGAGGGCGCAAGCGAAAGCAACGGACTTGGATTGAACCGCCACCCGATTATCAACGGCTATAACAGCAGCAATCTGACCATTGCCGGCAGAGGCACTGTGGATATGACGCAGATGGACTGGCACGAGCGCCGGGGCATTGTATTTGCGTTTTGTAACAATGTCACCATGGACGGTATGATCCTGATCAATCCTGCCGAGTGGGCGTTTGTTACCTACCGTTGTGAGAATATCCGTGTGACCCAGAGCACAGTTCTGGGCTACCGCACAAATTCCGATGGCTTTGTTATTTGCAATAGTGTGGATGTGGCGGTTACAGACTGCTTCGCCAGAACCGGTGACGATATATTTGTCGTAAAGACACTGGGCGGCGATGATACTGCTGTCAGCAGCAATAATGTCTTTAGCCGTTGCCAGGCATGGGGCAGCAAGGCCCGTTGCTTCGGTGTGATCGGTGAGATCGAAAAGAATGTCTCCAATATCGTATTTGAAGACAGCATCGTTATTTTCCGTGATGCCACATGGGAAAATGACCGTCTTGCTTCTTTGGTCGTACTGCGTGAAAGCGGAAGCGGCAATGTGAACGGTGTTACCTTCCGGGATATCGATATTCACTACGATGCAGGCAGACCCATCATTGTCGGCATTTATGGTGACAGCCTGCAGGATGGCACGATGCAGAATATTGTCTTCGAGAATGTTAGCTGTATCGCTTATGTACCCGCACTGCTGTGCCAGAATTCCGGCGAGCATTTTGAAGTGACTATGAATAATGTCTCTGCCGCCGGTACTGTAATGACCGAAGATAACTGGACATCCTATGTTGAATGCGATGGCGAAGATATGATTAACTTCCAATAATAAAAAAGAACTGTCAAATCCAAAACAGCTAAATAAAAAACCGGGTCTCGCAGAAATGCGGGACCCGGCCTTTCTTTTGTTATGATTCCAGTGCTGCTAAAAGTGCCTCAAAGGTTTTTGCAATGGCATGGGCGGTGTCGGGGCCGAGGGAGTTGGTTTCCTCGTAGTGGTTTTCCCCGGTGGGGTCTTCGGCATTTTCCAGGTAGGGAGCCGCTTCGCTCACAAGGAAGTCGGAGGGAGGTACAATATATCCCAGCATGTCGTTGCACAGGCCGATGACCAGCAGATTCTCTATGCCGTATCCGGCTGCAATTTCTTGCAGGGGAACGGGGTTTTCACCGCCGGTACCATAGTGGTGATATTCTCCGCCAAGAACCAGCTCCGGGAAGATTTCCCCGGGGATGCAGACAATGTGCAGATCTCCCAGCCGCAGTACGGACATTTCCGAACGCACCAGATATCCGGAATCGCTGTTTCCTTCCATTACTTCATTGGTCAAAACCCCAAGGAATTTCAAATACAGATATAAGGTGTTGTCCATTTTTGCAGTGAACAGGGTTCTTGCCACCGACAGCTCCGGCGGGATCACAGTTTCATCGGAAGGCTTAATGGAAAGCGCATATTCAGCCATAACATTTCCGGTAAGCTCCATGTTATCCACAGCATTAAAGTCGCCCTCAGTCAAGATGTCGGTGTACAGCAGACCGCCAATAGCACCGGGCAGAAACATAGTATCATCACCGGTTTCATAGGTCACCACATCACACATTACACCCGGAAAGTCACGACTCAGGAGGGTGTTGTCTCCCCGCATGGATTCTGCGTGAGCACCGTAGAACAGCAGCCTAAGCCCTTTTTCTCCGTCAGCATTTTCAAAACGCAGCTGGTATAGATTGGGATCGTATACCTGTGGATCGCGGGAATCGAACAAGATCCCTTCGGTGGTAGTCTGCCCGAAACGTAGCTGCCCGGTATGCCGGCTTGCCATGGCTGCCTCTGCCGCCTTGACTGCCGCATTCACCAGAGCCTGCATATATTCATCGTTCTTGCCGTCTACTGCCAGAGGGCCCCACAAACCCAGCGTGTCGGCAGAGGCGTGGGAATGGGTGGCATATACATTTACGGAAACGCAGTTATTTTCAGAACACAGAGGGAATAACCTCTCACGGATCTGATCGGTAACGGTTTTAGACAGTCCCACGCAGTCAATGCCGATCAGCAGGACCCCACCCGCGCCGGCATCAATCCATGCTGCACGGGCCTGCGAATAGTCCGGGTCTTCGCCAGTGGTTCTGCCAACCATCTGCTGATAGGTTTCCAGCGTATTCCGGTTCAGATACCCGGAACCGTACTGACCGTTATGATATCCGGCTATGTACAGACCTTTGCCGTCTGCATGAGAGGGCGCAATGATGGGACAGGCCCCGTAGCCGTAGCTCCAGACAGCATTACCTTCTGATTTTTTACCGGTATGATAAACTTCCATTTCTGATGCTATCATTTCTTTATGGCATCCGGTAAACATGCAAAGCACTGTGCAGATGGCAACAAAAAGAATGAAAATCCGCCGCATACCGCACCTCCTTAGCCTGAGCAATGTAACCCGAACCCGCCCAAGCAGGCATCTGATTGGCTCAGACTTTGTTTTATTCATTGATGGGCGTCAGCCCATCTGCTTCATAAATTCTCGCCTGACCCAATCATCCATCCCGCTTGGGTCGCAGATTTCTGAGCCGTGAGGCCGCTTCGAGGCAAGGCGGAGCTTTGCCGATGGGCTTTGTGCCCTTCAAAAAGCAACAACGATGCCTCGGGGTGGCCTCACTGTTCAGAAACGGGTTCGGGTTATATTGCTCAGGCTAGAGAATTCCGGCGTTCAGCAGGGAAACAAGCCTTACCATTACCCTGTCAAACCGGATGTCGTTTACTTCGGTGAACCAGATGGTCACGGCGGTCAGGAGTAAAAAGAGAATCACGCCCAGCGCACAGACCGTCACGATCCTTCCGGCTTTTTTTGTTTTGGGAGTACTTGTTTCCTCCGTACTGGTTTTCGGAGAAGGTTTACCTGATAGAAACACAACAGCAAAACCTGAGAACAGGAAGCACATCGACCCCACGATTCCCAGGGGTAGATTCAGCGAGGCATACCGAAGCTGGCCAAAGATTTCCGAGAGGGTCTGCGCCGTGTCTGCATCCAGTCCAAGTATAGGTGCAAGAGATCCTATAATTCCTCCCAGATTCCGCAGAAACCAGGCGGAAGCAATCCCCACGAGAAAGGTCAGGATTGCACCGGACAGCAACACTATTGCAGCATATCGCAGGGGTTTGACAGTCATAACAGCACACCTCCATAAACAGAAAAGGGAGCTTTAAAATAACAGCCCCCTTTATCAAGTATTTTATGTAATGGAAAAATGAACAAGGACGCCGGGCTCAGAGGTATCTCCCTCAGGCTGTGCAGATGTACCGATTTTGGAAATCAGCTCACCGGGAATCGTGATTTGATGATTCTGGGTGGAAATGTCCTGCGTAATATCGTAGGAACAATCATCAGCCAGGTCTTGCATACAAACCTTTATCGGGGCAGAGCCGTCAAAGTGTAAGGTCAAAGACTGATACTCTCCAAAAACACCGATCGTAGTGGCGTTTCCGATATTTACCGTGATGTCGCATTTGGGAATATAGTAGCTGCGCCCCAGGGTTCTGCCGGCCGTCACAATGCTGTAAGTACCATTGGGGTTATGGGAGCAGACTGTGTAGGGAATCAGACCGTCAGAATCGGCAGTAATATTGGACAGCTGCGTATTACGGGCAATGGCAGCAGGTGCGGTGAGCGTGAGAATATTATTTTCAATACGCTCTTTCAAAGGCATACTCAGCCACCAATGCTCAATTTCTTCGTTGTAATTTTCAAAATGCCAGGTATCTGTCAGTTGTTGCTCAGACACATTGGTGATGCCGTATCCTGCGTCAAAGGCAGGGGCAATTCTATGCCACCGTACAGCACGCACAACCTCAAACATCTTGGATTTAATATTTCTATGAATAGCAGGGAAGGACATATCTGCCTTTCCGTCAGGAAGATTTCCCACATAGGGATGACGCATAACACCCATCGTGTAACCGCCGGCAGCGGCCATATAGACCTCGTCCTCACAATTTACAAGTCCGGTTCTGTTTTCAGCGGCGGGGGACATATCTGCGAGGGCGGATAGTTTTTCCATTGTCATAGGAATGGAGCCGATGGCGGGCACATCGTAAGTGCGGAAACAGTCACTTTCGGGGATGATTTCGGGAACCATTGCATGCTCAACGATGAGATCAGGAGCATGCTGTTTGGCCAGTTCTGTCAGCAGTTTCCGGAATTGCGAGTCTGTTGCCTTTGTACCCCAGTCTACTTTCCAGTAGGCAAAGCCGGCGTGCTGTGCTGTTTGCATACGTTCGGTCCAGTAGCTTTCCACAGAAGATGCAGGGAACAGGGGAGATTCCTGGGCACACACCCAGCCACCCAGACCCTTCCAACCGTATTGGCGAATACGATCAGACAGATGCTTCAGAGGGAATTCGTGAGCTGTAGCATCCGGAAACTTTTCCGGATCCAGCCGCAAAGAGCCATAACAATTGGAATTTCCATCCAAAGGGACATCCCAGCTGTCGTCCATAATCAAAAGCAGATCTTTTCTTGCTTCCGGGTGAAAACAAGCCCATCCATAAGGCTTTTCTTCAGAAAACAGTGCATTTTCGCCGATACATCTGCGCTGACCTTCCGGCTTTCCGTCACTGGTGGCATAAAGCTGTGTCTGCCATGTGCAATAATAATCCGGTGAGGGATTGACTGTATCCGGAACAAGGTTACAATTTGTTTTGATCATAGTTAATTCTCCTGCTTTTCGTATTTCCAAAGCTCCCATAACGGGTGCGGTATTTCACTGTTTAATCATATCAAATAAGGGGCGGAATTTCAAGGAAAATATGGAAAAGTATTACAAAAAAGGGCATATATAAAAGAAAAAAGAGAAAAGAAAATGATGCTTTTGTATCTATTTCCGGATAGATGCAGAATCTGTGAAGGAGTGAATGTTTCCTGATGTTTTTTCGTTTTGAGAACAACAAGTACTCTAAAAGAGGAAAAACGAACGGTCTGCTTCTCTATGGAGTTACACTGCTGTTTGAAACCAAAAAAACAAGGTTCTTTTGGAGTTATGAGCAGACAAAGAAAACCAGTCCCGAAGGAGGGCTTTTCGCCTTCCTTTGAGACTGATTTTTATGGTTTTTTGTATCATATTGAAACTCTGTCAGTTTATGAAAAGTAGGGCACCTCTAAAAACTACTCTAAAATGGTTTATAAATTGAAAGATGTTAATTTTTAAACAATTTGAGCAAAAGCTTTGGAATAAGTGCTGTTATTTCATGCCTTAGCTACCCATTTAGGCAACGTTTTTAGCCGGTCTGT
>JAFTTQ010000089.1 GCA_017466665.1 Oscillospiraceae bacterium | reverse complement strand
ATGGTCCTGTGGTACAAGTGCTTCTAAATCCACTATAATTGCTTCACTTCTTGCATCTTTTCTCCATTGTTCCATAAGTACACCCCCGTTTCCTTTATTATACCAGAAACGGGGGCATATTGGAAGTTTTTTGACAGACTGAGGGGATGGCGCATGATTTTGCGCCATCCCCGGATTCTTTTACAGCTTCATATAGGCAGCGGCGGTTTGGGCTGCCACCTTGGCGTTATTGTAGACAAGCCGGATATTAGATGCCAAGGAGTCGCCGCCGGTCAGCTCGGCCACCCGTGCCAGAAGGAAGGGGGTGGTCTGCTTGCCGTGGATGCCCTTTTCATTGCACTCCCGGATCGCCTGATCGATGGCTGCATTGATCGTATCCAAGGGCATTGCGTATTCCTCCGGGATGGGGTTTGTTACCAGCATACCGCCGGGGAAGCCCAAGTCGTTTTGCACCTTAAATGCCTTTGCCAGCTCCTCCGGGGTGTCGATCTCGTAATCCACGGAAAAGCCGGAGCTGCGGGTGTAAAATGCCGGCAGCTCCTTGGTGCCGTAGCCGATCACCGGAACGCCCTTGGTTTCCAGGTATTCCAGCGTCAGCCCTAAATCCAGAATGGATTTTGCGCCGGCACAGACCACCATCACGGGGGTCTGCCCCAATTCCTCCAGGTCAGCGGAAATATCCATGGTGGTCTCCGCGCCCCGGTGAACGCCGCCAATGCCGCCGGTGGCAAAGATTTTAATGCCTGCCATATGGGCAATGATCATTGTGGTGGTGACGGTGGTGGCACCGTCCTCTCCCCGGGCGCATAGCACGGCAAGGTCCCGTCGGGATGCCTTGGCAATGGCCTGACCTTTTTTGCCGAAATACTCGATTTCCTCCGTGGTCAGACCCGCCTTCAGTCTGCCGCCGATGACGGCAATGGTCGCCGGCACAGCGCCGTTTTCCCGGACGATCCGCTCCACATTCAGAGCGGTCTCTACATTTTGAGGATAGGGCATACCGTGAGAAATAATGGTAGACTCCAATGCCACCACCGGCTTACCCTCTGCCAGTGCTGCCGCAACCTCCGGTTTGATATCCAAATACTTGTTCATAACGGTTCTCCTTTTGTGATCTTTTTTTATAGCGTACCGATTTTTTTGAGAATTGTCAAGAAAAAGCTGTTTATGGCATTATTTCAGGCTGCCTAAAAGTGCCAGAAGTATACGGCAGTGGTTTTTCTCCTGCTCTGCCATATGTTGAAATGTAGAGCCATATTGCGGGTCATTTTCTCTTTGCGTGTATTCGGACAGGCTTTGCAGGCAATGCCCATAGCAGCGCCGCAGCAAAACGGCAGTTGGGGCGTTTTTGAGCTTTGGACTTTGGAGCTTTGGCAAAGCACCCTCCGTGATGGCACAGATTCCCCGCAAAATTGCTGTGTGGGATTGTGCCTTTTTTGCCATTTGCCGCAAAATCTCCCGGTTTTTCCCGGAAAACTGCCCGGAAAGCTGCAAAAGCATCACCTGTTCTGCCTGCCCTCTGGCAATCAGCTCCGGGATGCCGGTGCCGGTATACATTTCGGCTGGAGGAGCCGGTTCCGGCGTATAAGCCATGCCGGACTGCACCCGCTGCCAGATTTTTCGTACCTGATCAGAATGAAACCGTTCCATAGGATACCCCCTGTTTTTCTTCATTCTATGCGCCGAAGGAGAAAAAGTGATTGCTTTTTCGGTCATTTGTGCTATTATAAAAGAAAAAAATATGGGTATTGGAGGGAAATCTATGCCCCGAACCAGTGATAAATCAGAAAGAATCGTAGAATTTGTCCGTCAGTTTACCCAGGAAAACGGCTTTCCCCCTTCCATCCGGGAGATCGGCGCGGCTGTGGGGCTGCGGTCTACCGCTTCCGTCAGCTATCACTTGCAGCAGCTTCAGGATAAGGGCTTGCTGCAAGCCCCCGGCGGCAAGGGCAGAAAAAGAACGGTGGTTACCTCACAGCGGGGGGGCTACATCCCTGTGGTAGGCGTTGTCACTGCCGGTCTTCCCATACTGGCGGTGGAAAATCAGGAGGGAATGATGGTGTGGGATGGCGACCCGAGCTGCTTTGCCCTCCGTGTCCGGGGCGACAGTATGATCGGCGCCGGTATTCTGGATGGGGATAAGGTAGTTGTTCGTCCCCAGCAGACTGCCGAAGACGGGCAGATCGTAGTTGCCCGGATCGGTGAGGAGGCCACTGTCAAGCGCCTGTTTCGCCAAAACGGGGAAATTTGGCTGATGCCGGAAAATGAAGCTTATGAACCCATCGATGGCAGCGAGGCAGAGATCATTGGTCTTGTCCGCGCTGTTGTCCGGGAGTATTAACAGGAGGGATAGCCTTGAAAAAGAAACGCTCTGCCGGTAAAATTATCGGAATCGTTTTAATCTGCATCTGCCTTGTTCTTTTATTGCTGATGCTGGCAGCCTTTATTTATTTCAACAGCCTGCTCAATAAGATCGACCGGAACGAGATCACCGGTGACCCCAACCTGTCCGAGGAGGAGATCTATGAGGCACCTACGGTGGATATGCCGGATTCCATCGATGAAATTGAACAGGTCAAGCAGGAATTTGAGGAGGCGCAGAAGATCGAGATTGCCCAGAGTGACGGCGTGGACAACATTTTGCTGATCGGCGCGGATCGGCGCTCTATGAGCGAAAATGGACGCTCGGATTCTGTGATCCTGGTGTCGTTAAACCACGATACCGGCAAGATCCACTTGACTTCCTTTATGCGGGCAATGTATGTATGCATTCCCCGGTCTGACGGAAATGTTTGGGGTATGCTGAATGCTGCCTACTCCTGGGGTGGGCCAAATTTGCTGATCGATACCATTGAGCTGAATTTCCGCATCAAGATCGACCGCTATGTGATCGTGGACTTTACCGCTTTTAAAACCGCTATTGATATGGTTGGCGGTGTGTCGATCAACCTTTCGGAGGAAGAAGCGGCGGTGGTAACTACTGAGAGCAAAATCCCTACTTCCTCAGGCTTGCAGCTTTTGAACGGTGAGCAGGCACTGCATTATTCCCGCATTCGTTATATTGATAACGACTTCAAGCGTACCAGCCGGCAAAGAACTGTGATCACCGCGCTGCTAAGCAAGGTACCGGGAATAGAGATCAATACCCTGATCTCTATGGCAAATGAGATATTGCCCTTGGTAAATACCAATTTGAGCAACACCGAAATTATGCAGTATATTATTGAGTGTGTTCCGATAATCAGCAATCCCAATAATATATCCCAAAGAATGCTGCCTGTTGAAAATGAAAGCGGAGAGACCTTTACCGGCATTATCTATGTAAACGGACGGGAAATGTACCGGGTCAATTTTGCCCATAACATCAAAGAACTCCACGATTTCATCAACAGCTAATACAGAGCTTTTGACAATCAGAAAGACCCTCTCTGTCACGGTTCCATGGAAGCCGTAACAGAGAGGGTCTTTAAAATTTTGAAATGTTCATATTTTTGACTATTATTTTCCTGTAAGATGTGTTATAATGCTAAGTAACTATGCAATCATAAGGAGCTATGGCAATGGGAATTTTTGCGAAGATTTTTGGGACACGGTCTGACCGGGAGATCAAAAAGATCAAGCCCATCGTGGACAAGATCCTGTCACTGGAGGAGGAATATAAGGCACTTTCCGAGGAGGAATTGCGGGGAAAGACCGCGATTTTCAAGGAAAGGCTTTCTCAGGGGGAGACCCTGGATGATATTCTGCCGGAGGCCTTTGCGGCAGTCCGGGAGGCGGCTGACCGGGTACTGGGTATGCGCCCTTATCCTGTGCAGCTTATTGGCGGTATCGTTCTGCATCAGGGCCGTATTGCGGAAATGAAAACCGGTGAAGGTAAGACCTTGGTGGCAGTTCTGCCCTGTTATCTCAATGCCCTGACCGGGGAGGGTGTCCACGTGGTCACCGTCAACGACTACCTTGCCAAGCGTGACTCCGAGTGGATGGGCAAGGTACACCGCTATATGGGTCTGACCGTTGGCTTGGTGATCCCCGGCATGAAGCCGGCAGAGCGCCGGGTTGCCTATGCCGCGGATATTACCTACTGTACCAATAACGAATTGGGCTTTGACTACCTGCGGGACAATATGGCGATCTATAAGCCGGAGCTGGTTCAGCGTGGACATGCCTTTGCCATCGTGGACGAGGTGGACTCCATTTTGATCGATGAAGCCCGTACTCCTCTGATCATTTCCGGCAAGGGAGAGGATTCCTCTCAGCTTTATGAGCTGGCGGATAAGTTTGTCGCCGGTCTGCGGAAAATGGTATTTGCCAAGACCGACGAAAAAGAAGAGCAGGATAACTACGACTGCGACTACATCGTGGACGAAAAAGCCCACTCCGTATCCCTGACTGCCGCCGGTATTGCCAAGGCAGAGCGGCAGTTTGGCGTGGAAAACTTAGGTGACCCGGAAAATGCCACATTGTCCCACCACCTGAATCAGGCCATGAAGGCCCGGGGTCTGATGAAAAAGGATATTGACTATGTGATCAAGGACGGTCAAATTATCATCGTAGACGAGTTTACCGGCCGACTGATGTACGGCAGACGGTACAACGAGGGTCTGCACCAGGCCATCGAAGCCAAGGAAGGGGTGGATGTGGCATCGGAGAGCAAGACCCTTGCCACCATTACCTTCCAGAACTTCTTCCGGCTTTATAAAAAGCTTTCCGGTATGACCGGTACAGCCCTGACGGAGCAGGAGGAATTTGAGGCTATCTACAATCTGGACGTGGTGGAGATCCCCACCAACCGTCCTGTCCAGCGGATCGACCAGTCCGATGTGGTGTATAAAACGGAGCTGGGCAAGTTCCGTGCCATCATCGAGCAGGTGAAAAAGTGCCACGAAAAGGGTCAGCCTGTGCTGGTAGGTACGGTTTCCATTGAAAAAAGTGAGCTTTTGTCCAAAATTCTGAAAAAAAGTGGCGTGCCCCATAACGTTCTGAACGCGAAAAACCACGAGCAGGAAGCCCAGATCGTTGCCCAGGCAGGTAAATTCGGCGCGGTCACCATCGCTACCAATATGGCGGGCCGTGGTACGGATATCGTGCTGGGCGGCAACGCGGAATATATGGCAATGAACGAGCTGCGGAAGAAGGATGTTTCCGAGGAATTGCTTGCCCAGGCAAATGCCTATTCTGAGACCAGTGACCCGGAAATCTTAGCGATCCGTCAGGAGTATAAGGAATTGTACGCCAAATTCAAGGCACAGATGGCAGAGGAAGCCCAAAAGGTCAAGGATGCCGGCGGCCTGTTCATCATCGGTACTGAGCGGCACGAATCCCGCCGGATCGATAACCAGCTTCGCGGACGTTCCGGCCGTCAGGGTGACCCCGGTGAGAGCCGGTTCTACCTGAGCCTGCAGGATGATCTGATGCGCCTTTTTTCCTCTGACCGCATTATGAATGTGATGGATACCTTGGGCCTTGACGAGGATACCCCCATTGATGCCAAGATCCTGTCCGGTGCGGTGGAAAATGCCCAGAGAAGTGTGGAAAGCCGGAACTTCCGCTCCAGAAAGAACGTTTTGGAATACGATAATGTTATGAATATCCAGCGTGAGGTCATCTATGCCCAGCGGCAAAAGGTGCTGGACGGTGAGGATCTGCGGGAGAATATGCTCAGTATGCTTCAGGGCGTTATCAGCTCTACCGTTGCCGACTGCCTTGGGGAAACCGGCGGCGTGCTGAACGAGGAAGGCGGCAGGGAGATATTGTCCCGTCTGGGCGGTATCTATTTTGCCAAGGATACCCAGCTTCCCGAGAGCGGTGCTGATGCCCAGCAGGTGACGGATGTGCTGCTTGAAAAGGCAGCCGCCACCTACCAGGCCAAGGAAGCCCAGTACGGCAGCGCTATGATGCGGGAGCTGGAGCGTGTAATTATGCTCCGGGTGGTGGACGAATACTGGATGGACAACATCGATGCTATGGACGACCTGAAGCAGGGCATCGGTCTGCGGGCTTACGGTCAGCACGACCCGGTCATTGCCTATAAAGAGGAAGGCTATGAGATGTTCCAGGCAATGATTACCGCTATCCGGGAGGAAACGGTGCGCCGTATCTTCACGGTGCAGATCCGTCCTGCCCAGGAGATCAAGCGTGTCAAGGTGGCTAAGGAAACCGGTGCCTCCGGGACAGCCGAAGCTACGGTGAAAAAACAGCCTGTGCGCAAGGCAGCCAATAAGGTTGGCCCCAATGATCCCTGTCCCTGCGGCAGCGGCAAGAAGTATAAAAAATGCTGCCGGGATAAGGACATCGTCGTCGGAATGGAGAGCTAAAGCCTCCCTTGTGTAAAGGGAGGTGGCACGGCGTAAGCCGTGACGGAGGGATTGTAATGGATCGCAAACATAATAAAGACTTAGTTTCCAACGCAAAAACACTCCGAAAAAATATGACAAAAGAAGAACGCCATTTGTGGTATGATTTCTTAAAGGATTACCCAGTTCGTTTTATCCGGCAAAAAGTATTGGGACAGTATATTGTGGATTTTTATTGTGCAAAAGCAGGGCTCATTATAGAATTAGATGAGTCTCAACATTTTGAACCAGAAAATGTGAAAAAAGATGCACAAAGGACAGCTTACCTTGAGCAGTATGGTCTATCTGTAATCAGAATTCCAAATAACGAAGTTATGAAAAATTTTAGAGGGGTATGTGAGTACATTGATGGGAGGGTAAAACAATCCCTCCACCGCTAACGCGGTCCCCCTCCCTTTCCACAAGGGAGGCGTCAATCCCTCAGTCACCTTCGGTGACAGCTCCCTTTACACAAGGGAGCCTTAGATGCGCGCAAAATTGAAAGGAGTAAAGGGTATGAAGAAACTGCTGATTGCGGCACTTTGTATCTTAATATCAGTATTTCTGCTGTCTGCCTGCGGCAGTCAGGAGGATCCCTATGTGCCCACCGGCAATGCTCTTGGTGAGGAGGCTGTTCCTCCCTCTGCCACAGAGCAGCAGGATCAGTCCCTGACCCTGACCTATTACCGGGAGGAATCCCTGAACCCCTTAAGCTGCTCCGATTTTACCAACCGCACCATTATGCCCCTTTTATATCAGGGCTTGTTTGCGGTGAACCGGGATTATGAGGTGGAGCCGATCCTTTGCAAAAACTACCGCATCAGCCCAGATATGAAGACCTATACCTTCTATGTAGAAGCCGCAACCTTTTCCGATGGCAGTCAGCTTACGGCGCAGGATGTGGCGGCGACCTTGCAGGCGGCAAAGGAAAGTGATGTCTATGGCGGACGTTTCCTGCACATTACGGAGATTGCCTTGACGGAAGACGGCGGCGTGCAGCTTGTACTGGATACCCCCTATGAAAATCTTCCCATTTTGCTGGATATTCCCATTATTCCCGCCAAGGATATTGGCAGCACCCGACCTGCCGGCACCGGCCCGTATTACCTGGATGAAAGCGGTGACGTTGCCCGGCTCAGAAAGCGGTCAGACTGGTGGTGTACCTCCGATCTGGTGGTGACCGCCTCCTCCATCACTTTGCTGGAAGCGGAGTCCAATATTCAGATCCGGGATAATTTCCAGTTTGGCGGCCTGAATTTGGTGTGCGCTGACCCCGGCTCGGATAAATTCGCGGATTTTCGCTGCGATTTTGAGCTGTGGAACTGTGAAAACGGCATTTTCCTATACCTGGCCTGCTCTGCCGACAGTGAGGTGTTTTCCAAGGAGGGAATGCGCGCGGCACTGACCCACGCCATTGACCGGGATCATTTAACAGAGGAATACTACCGCAGCTTTGCCCAAAGCGCCACCTTACCCGCATCCCCCAATTTCCCTTACTACAACCAGAATCTGGCAGCCAAATACGGCTACGACAGTGAAAAATTCACCGCCGCGGTGAATGCCGCCGGCGCAGCCGGCAGTGAGGTGATCCTGCTGGTCAACAGCGGTGACAGCCTCCGTGTCCGTGTGGCAAGAGCCATCGGGGAGATGCTGACCCAGTGCGGTCTAAAGGTAAAAATGAGCGAGCTTAGCGGCAGCGATTACACCTACGCCATCCAGACCCGGCAGTTTGACCTGTATTTGGGACAGACTGTCCTGTCACCCAATATGGATTTAAGTGCCTTTTTCCACACCTACGGCGCATTGAGCTTTGGCGGCATCAACGATGTGACAGCCTATACCCTGTGCTTAGAATCCCTGGCAAACTACGGCAACTATTATAGCCTTTATAAATATGTGATGGAAAACGGACTTCTCTGCCCGGTTTTGGTGCGCAGCTATGGTGTCTATGCCACCCGCGGTGTGGTCACAGACCTGACCCCCGCCCGGGATAATGTATTCTGCTACTCCGTGGGCAAGAATATGGAACACGCCCTGCTCCGGGAATCGGAGTAATGCAAAATCATTTACAAAAATTTCAAGAAAAAAGCATAAAAAAGGCTTGCATTTTTGCAAGCCTTCCGCTATGATATAGGTGATTTGGCACTCAAAGCGAAAGAGTGCTAAAATGTAGATATTTGGCAAATGCCAGTCTAAATATGGAGTATATGGAGGAAATGAAATGAAACTCAGACCAATGGCAGATAATATTCTGCTCAAAGCGACCGAAGCCGAGGAAACCACCTCCTTCGGCATCATCCTGGCAACTTCCAACAAGGAAAAGCCCGCTATTTACGAGGTGGTATCCGCAGGCCCCGGCACCAAGGACGTGACCGTGACCGTAAAGCCCGGCGACAAGGTAGTCGTTGGCAATTATGTCGGCAGCGAGATCAAGCTGGACGGCGTGGATTACAAGTTTGTCAAGCAGGATGACATCCTGGCTGTGGTGACTGACTGATTACTGGAGGTAAATGAAAATGGCAAAAATGATTATCTACGGCGAAGAAGCCCGTAAAAAGCTGCAATCCGGCATCGACCAGCTTGCCGATACCGTCAAGGTTACTCTGGGACCCAAGGGCCGCAATGTGGTGCTGGGGAAGAAGTACGGCGCACCGCTGATTACCAACGACGGCGTGACTATCGCCAAGGAAGTGGAGCTGGAGGACGCTTTTGAGAATATGGGCGCTCAGCTCATCCGTGAGGTGGCAACCAAGACCAACGATGTTGCCGGTGACGGCACTACCACTGCAACCTTGCTGGCTCAGGCCATTACACGCGAGGGCCTGAAGAACCTGTCCGCCGGTGCCAATCCCATGGTAATGCGCAAGGGTATCGAGAAGGCCGTTGCTGCCGCTGTGGAGGCTATCAAGGAGCATTCCGTGCCTGTAAACGGCTCTGAGGATATTGCCCGTGTCGGTACGGTTTCCTCCGGTGACGCTGCCATCGGCAAGCTGATCGCTGAGGCAATGGAGAAGGTGGGCACCGAGGGTGTTATCACCATCGAGGAGAGCAAGACCGCCGAGACCGGCCTGGAAGTGGTAGAGGGTATGCAGTTTGACCGGGGTTATATCTCCCCCTATATGGTCACCGATACCGATAAGATGGAGGCTGTCCTGGACGATGCCTATATTCTGATTACCGATAAGAAGATCTCCTCCATTCAGGAAATCCTGCCCATCCTGGAGCCTGTTGTCAAGGCCGGCAAGAAAATGATGATCATTGCCGAGGATGTGGAGGGCGACGCACTGGCAACGCTGCTTGTTAACCGTTTGCGCGGCAACTTCAACTGCGTCTGTGTCAAGGCTCCCGGCTTTGGCGACCGCCGTAAGGAGATGCTGCAGGATATCGCCATTCTCACCGGCGGTACGGTCATTTCCAGCCAGCTCAATATGGAGCTGACCGAGACACAGCTCACTGATTTGGGCCGCTGCCGTCAGATCGTTGTCACCAAGGACAACACCACCATTGTGGACGGTGCCGGTGACCCGGATGCCATCAAGGCTCGTGCCCATACCATCCGTGCCTCCATTGCCACCACCACCTCTGACTACGACCGGGAAAAGCTGCAGGAGCGTTTGGCAAAGCTCAGTGGCGGTGTTGCAGTCATCAAGGTCGGCGCACAGACCGAGGTGGCTATGAAGGAGCAGAAGCTGCGTGTTGAGGATGCCCTGAATGCCACACGCGCTGCTGTGGAGGAGGGTATCGTAGCAGGCGGCGGTACTGCACAGGTTAACGCCATTGCTGCTGTGGAAAAGCTGATCGCAAAGCTTTCCGGCGACGAGAAGACCGGCGCCCGGATCATTGCCACCGCGTTGCAGGCTCCCATCCGTCAGATCGCGGAGAATGCCGGCGTGGACGGCAGTGTGGTCTTTGAGAAGATCAAAAATTCCAAGAAGGTTGGCTTTGGCTACAATGCCTACACTGAGGAATATGTGGATATGATCGCTGCCGGCATCGTGGATCCCACCAAGGTGACCCGTTCCTCTTTGGAAAATGCCGCATCCATCGCATCCTGCGTGCTGACCACCGAATCTCTGGTGGCAGATAAGCCCGATCCTGCCGCAGACGCTGCTATGGCAGCCGCTGCAGCCCAGGGCGGCGGAATGTACTAATTGAAATAGAAAAATCGCCTCAGGTCCATACCTGAGGCGATTTTTCTATTTCATAATGCAGAATGCATCGTACTTCTGTGTCGTTGCGAGCCAGTGCGCACACTGGCGTGGCAATCTCATAGTAGGCAGTTACTTCTATTGCAAGCTTACCGAAATACAGGAGATTGTACCAAGAGATTGCCACGCCGCCTTTGGCGGCTCGCAATGACACCCGGTTCGGCAGTATTTTGGGAATTTGTTTAATCATTCATTTTTTCTCCAATGCAATCGCCATCATTGCTTCATTCAAATCCATCAGGGAGTCACGGTAGTTTTCAAAGGCTTTCCACTGTTCTGGGGTAAAAGATGGCAATATTTTTTCCAGCCCTTCTATTGCGCATTTGAAATTGTTTGCTACTTCAGCATATTCCTCCTGATGCATAACCTGAAATAGAATTTCCCAAATTTCTTTGCCGGTATCCATTGTCATTTATTTCACCCCTAAATTTTTAATCACGGTTATTTTAGGACATATTGTCCAAAAAGTCAATAGGACGATATGTCCTGCGCTATCCTAATATGGGTGATGAAAAATGCAACTGAGAATCCGGGATTTACGGGAAGATAAAGATTTAAAGCAAAAACAGATAGCGGATTATTTGCTGTGTGACCAATCTCTATACTCCAAATATGAACGGGGAGAGCGTCCCTTGCCGCTGGAATATGCGGAAAGGCTGGCGGATTACTACGGTGTCAGTGTGGATTATCTGCTGGGAAGAACTAATGTCAAGCAGCCATATCCGAAAAATAAATAATGTATTTGCTTTTCGTATGAAAAATCTAGTTTTTAGGAAAAAGGGTAGATTTTTCATACATACTCCGTTATAATGGAAATGTTCCACTGCGAAAAATTTCCCGAACAGGGAGGAATTACGTATGAAGCTAAATTATAAACGTACCATATTGGTAGGCTTTGCCTTTTTCCTGATCAGCGCCTTTTGGCAGGCCTACGATGCCACCATTGCCCTGACCCTGACCAATAAGTTTGGTATGTCCCAGACATGGTCTGGTGTGATTATGGCGCTGGATAATATTCTGGCGCTTTTTATGCTGCCTATGTTTGGCGCGCTGTCGGATAAGCATAAGAGTAAGTCCGGCCGCCGTACGCCCTTTATCCGCTTTGGCACCATCGTGGCTGCCATTGCGCTGGTGGCGCTGTCCTTTGCTGACGGTATGCAGCTAAAGCAGCTCGATGCCGTTTCTGCCATTGATGATCCTGCGGCATTGCAGACCCTGTACGATGCCGAGGCTGGCAGCGTTCTGACTACCCCCGAGGGCGACAAGTTCATTTTGGGCACTGACAGCGACATGGAAACCGTGGATATTTCCAGGGACTACTTTGTTTCTATTTTAAGTGACCAAAAGGAAACCGTTACCGACCCGGTCACTGGTGCGGAAAAGGAGGTCTCTCCCTACGCCCGTTACGTAGTACCTGCCCGTCAGGCCTATGCCGCGGCGGCGACCCAGGCAAATCCGGGGCCTTTGGTGCTGTTCATCTGCCTGCTGTTGGTGCTTTTGGTATCTATGGCAACCTTCCGCAGCCCTGCGGTGGCACTGATGCCCGATGTGACGGTAAAGCCCTTGCGCTCCAAGGCAAACGCCATCATCAACCTGATGGGCACTGCCGGCGGTATTTTGATCCTTGTGCTGGGTATGGTGTTTAAAACCTCCGCTGTTTCCAATTCTCTGATGAACTACACCGTATATTGGGGCGTTGTGGCGGCGGTGATGCTGGGCGCGCTGATCACCTTCCTGCTGACGGTCAAGGAGCCTCAGTGGGCGGCACAAATGCAGTCCGATTCCATCCGCTACGGCGTGGAGGAGGAAAATGTGGAGACCGGCGAAAAGCGGAAGCTGAGCAAGCCGGAGATGCGGTCTTTGATCTTCATTTTGCTGTCTGTGGCGCTGTGGTATTTTGGATATAATGCCGTTACCTCCAAATACTCTGTATACGCGCCCAATGTGCTGCAAAAGAACTACAATACCACTATGCTGATCGCCCAGGGCGCGGCCATCATTGCCTATCTGCCCGCCGGTATCGTGGCATCCAAGATCGGACGCAGAAAGACCATTTTGGGCGGCGTTCTGATGCTGGGTACAGCCTTTGGCGTGGCGGCGACGATGAATGCCAGCAGCCCGGATATCTTGATGAACATTATGTTTGCGCTGGCAGGTGTGGCTTGGGCAACCATCAACGTCAACTCCTTCCCCATGGTTGTGGAAATGAGCAGCGGCTCCGATGTGGGCAAGTATACCGGCTTCTACTATACCGCATCCATGGCGGCACAGACGGTAACACCGATGCTCTCCGGCTTCTTGATGGATCAAATGGGTATGACGGTGCTGTTCCCCTATGCCGCGGTGTTTGTGGCGCTGGCATTTGTGACGATGCTGATGGTTCGTCACGGCGATGCCAAGATCATTGCGAAAAAGGGCTTGGAAGCTCTGGACATTGAGGACTAAAATGGAGATTGTTTTAATTATTTTCCTTGCGTTATTGCTGATTTTTCTGCTGTATATGCTGGCGGTTATGGGGCGTACAGGTCATATGGGGCTGCAAAAGCTCCGGGGCTGGAGCTATGCCCACCGGGGCTTGCACAAGGCAGGTGTTCCTGAAAATTCCATGGCGGCATTTCGTGCCGCTTTGGAGAAGGGCTACGGCATTGAGCTGGACATCCATCTTTTAAAGGATGGCAATTTGGCGGTGATTCACGACCATTCTCTGCTGCGCACCACCGGCTGTGATGGCAACATTGAGGATCTAACCACCCAGGAGCTGCAAAACTACCGTTTAGAGGGAACGGAAGAAGTGATCCCCACATTTCAGCAGGTTTTGAAGCTGTTTGCCGGTAAAGCACCGATCATTGTGGAGCTGAAAGCCATAGACGGAAACCACGGTGCACTGGTGGATACCGCCATGGCACAGCTAAAGGATTATCCGGGCGTGTACTGTGTGGAGTCCTTTGATCCCCGGTGTGTTCACTATTTGAAGGAGCATTACCCCAATGTGATCCGGGGGCAGTTGACAGAAAATTTTGTCGCCGGCAAGGGCAAGCTGCCCTGGGTGCTGAAATTTCTGCTGACCCATCAGCTATTTAACTTCCTGCTGCAGCCGGATTTTGTGGCATATAAATTTGCTGACAGAAGGAACTTGGGTAATTTCCTGGTGCGCAAGGTTTGGGGCGTTCAGGGCGTGAGCTGGACGCTGAAAACCCCGGAGGAACACAAAACCGCCACCCAAGAGGGCTGGCTCCCCATTTTTGAAGACTACGAACCGTAAAAAGGAGACCCTTTCCGTCAGCTTGAGTGACGGAAAGGGTCTTGCAATTTGGATATCCGCAAAGAGGGTTTGTATTTTTGCCCGGAATATGATATACTATCTCTATTAGGAGGTGTTGCGTGTGCGCTGTGTGCATATGAGCGGTGCCGGCAATGACTTTATGGTCATTGACGGCAGAGGACAAAACCTGGATTATGAATCACTTTCCCAAAGACTTTGCGCCATCAACGGAGCAGACGGTTTTATGGCCTTGGATATTTCGGATGTGGCAGATTTTCGGCTGCATTATTATAACGCTGACGGCTCCCGGGGTGAAATGTGCGGAAACGGCAGCCGCTGCATCTGCAAATTTGCCTACGACCTGGGCATTGTGGGTGAGGAAATGTCCATCCAGACCGACGCAGGCATCGTTCCCGGCTGGCGGCTGGGGGAAAACCTGTACCGGGTGAAGCTGACCCGGCCTGTGGATATTGATTTGGAAGCCAAGCCCGAGGCTGCCTATGCAGTCTGCGGTGTTCCGCACGCGCTGGTGGAGGTTCCCGGATTTACCTGGGAGATGCGGGAAGAGCTGCGGGATCAGGCACAGGCACTGCGGTTTGACCCGGTGTTCCCCAAGGGCGCCAATGTGGATTTTTATACCTGGCTGGATGATAGCACCGTCCGGGTACTTAGCTATGAGCGGGGCGTGGAGGATTATACCCTTGCCTGCGGCACCGGCTGCGGCGCGTTGACAGCAGTGCTGTTCACAGCAGGCAGATTGCCCGGTAAAAAGCTGACGGCCCTGAACCCCGGCGGTACCTTAAGGATCACCGTAGAGGAGCAGGGGGGACTGATCTCCGGCCTTTTCCTGGAAGGCCCGGCAGAGGTCATCGGAGAATACAATATAGAATAATGCAAAATTATGTTTCATAGCAAAAGGAGCTGCTTTAAATAACAGCTCCTTGTTGTTCCTGCATAATATTATAATGTATTGTTTAGCGCACTACTGATACGCCGAAGGCGTATAGCTTCCCCCGGGGGGAAGCTGTCACCGCTTTGGCGGTGACTGATGAGGAATGCGGGCGGAAAAGTTACGATTTATGCGCAGAAACAGACTTTTTCTTGACTTT
>JAFTTQ010000088.1 GCA_017466665.1 Oscillospiraceae bacterium | reverse complement strand
TTTGCCACCTTCTCCCCAAGGGAGAAGGCTTTATTAGATACCATTTATATTATCTCGCTTTTTGACGGTTGGCGGCTTTTTTGACACTCTGACAAGTGACCAAGGTCACTTGTTCGCAATGACACTTAACTTAATGACATTGGGCTATGCCGGGGGGCAAAAAATGAGCATAACAGTACATACATTCATTTTAATCGGCTGCCGATGTACCGCAGTACTTCCACCTGTGCATCATCAAATGATCCGTCACGGTTTAGCTTGCAATCAAAAGTCACAACGCCTCCTGCCGATATGACCTTTTCGGCATAATCACAGAGCTGTTCTTTGGTATAATGCAAGCCACCGCCTGCCCATGTCGCACCGATATCTCGGCTTTCCGAACCGATGGGGAGCAAAATGTGGGTCTGTGCTCCGTCTTGAAACCGCGCCTTCGGGATCACAGATAGATCCACCTGCTCTCCGGAGGTAAATTCCTCCTGCGGATAATGCCGGTAGCAGTAAGGTTTCACACCGTCGTTAAACGCCACGATTCCCTCAGGGTTTCCTTCCTTGATGGCCCGGTAATATGGATGCATCAATTCCGGGGAGTAGCCAAACGCCTGATGGTACATACCGTCTAGCCACCAGCCCTTGATTTTACCGCCGTAACGGACTGCGTAATCTTTTAATACCTCCGACCATTTCTGGACAAAATCCATGGTGATATTTTGCCGTGGCTCTGTAAAGCCAAACAGCGTTCCAATGGCTTCATCCTTGTATGGGCCGTCGCCGGTAAAGTAGAGATAGAGGTCAATATCATATTGATGCAGTTCCTGGTACAGCTCCTCAATCAGATCACGGCGGCTCAGGCATTCGTCTGCAATCTCGTCGCCGACGATACTGCGGTAGGAAGTATTTTCAGCGATCATATATTTTCTGCCCTGCATAACGGTAATGAAGTAATAACCGGCGCCGATCTCGTGCAGTGTCTTGGCAAGGCGCTGGATATTGAGTGCTTCGGTACAGCTTTGCCAATCTGTCTGACCGGCATTTTGATTGTTGGAAAACAGGGGATCGTTTTGGATGTTATACAGGTAGTGATGGAATATACCCCATTTTTTGCTGTGCAATCTGTCTGTAATATGCATAAACATTACCTTTGCCTTCCTAAAAAGTTAAAAGGATTATAGCACTGAGAAAAATGACTGTCAATAAAGCTCGTGCAGTTTTTCGCATATGCTCTTATAGGGCTGAATCAAGCCTCTTAATCGATATATTGTGCTACTTTACCAAACTAAAGTGATAAAGTGTATGGGCTTCCTGTACATAGTGCCAAAATTGCAAAAATTGGTAAAAAAGTACTTTACAACTTTAGCGAACTAAAGTATAATGAGGCCATCAAACAAACCTGTGCATTTCCCAAATATCATTGCGAGCCCCGAAGGGGCATGGCAATCTCAAGGAAATACACAACACAAAAAACCGCCGGCGACCCCGGCAACTGAAAGGATGGTAAATTATGAAAAAGTTATTCGCTCTTGTACTGGCAGTTCTGATGGTGATGATGTGCTTCGCGGCCTGCGGCGGAGAAACAGGCTCCACCACTCCCAACGGCGGCAGCGCCGGCAGCAACACCGCCACAAATCCCAGCAATGATCCCACCGACGGCAACGCCGAAAAGCCCACCATCGTCGTTGGCTACACCAATTACGCACCGATGAACTATGAAGATGAAAACGGCGTGCTGGTTGGTTTTGATACCGAGCTGGCAAAGGCAGTTTTTGAAAACATGGGTTATGAGGTTATGTTCCAGCTCATCGATTGGGGCGCTAGGTATACCGATCTGAATTCCGGCACAATCGACTGTATCTGGAACGGCTTTACCTGCAACACTGCTGATAGCGATGACGGCATTGCCCGCTCCGAAAAGGTTGACTTCTCTTACAACTACATGGAAAACCGTCAGGTGATCGTTGCTAAGACCGATTCCGGCATTGCTACTGCTGCCGATCTGGCAGGCAAGGTTGCCGGTGTGGAGATCGGCTCCGCCGGTGAGACCTACGCCAATGGTTTTGACGATGTGATGGTTACCGGCTTTGACTACCAAACCACTGCATTGTTTGAAGTAAAATCCGGCACTGTTGATTTTGCAGTTCTGGATGCTCAGCTTGCCAAGAGCTACTGCGGAAAGGGTGATTATGCGGATGTTGCTATCGTTGATGGCTTGTCCAGCGATGTTGAGTACTATGCCATTGGCTTCAGAAAGGGCAGCGACCTGACTGCTAAGGTCAACGCTGAATTGGAAAAGCTGGCTGCTGACGGCACGATTGCTACTTTGGCTGAAAAGTACGGTGTTTCCAATACTGCCATTACCGATTTCTCTGACCAGAAATAATTTATACATACTGGAGTACACAATATGTCGTTTGTAGAAGTTACAAAATATCTGCTGGACGGCTTTTGGATATCTCTACTGATCTTTGCGGTGACGCTGCTTTGCGGCGCACCGCTTGGTCTGCCTATAGCGTTTTGCTCCATGAGCCGCTTTAAGCCGGTAAGATATGTTTCAAAGGTCATCGTATGGATCGTCAGAGGTGTTCCTCTGATGCTGCAGATCTTTATTATTTTCTATGTACCGGGGCTACTGTTTGACAAGCCGATCTTCAGCGAGCTGGATCGATACTTTTTTAAGACCTATCAAATCAAGGACGCAGGCCGTATCATTGCGGTGCTGATCGCATTCACGCTGAACTATGCTTGCTATTTTTCTGAAATTTACCGCGGCGGTATTGAGAGCATTTCCAAGGGGCAGTATGAAGCGGGCTATGTATTGGGCTTGACAAAATCTCAGATTTTCCGCAAGATCATCCTAAAGCAGGTGATCCAGCGGATCGTCCCGCCTATGTCTAATGAGATCATTACCCTCATTAAAGATACTGCCCTTGCCAACTGCATTGTGGTCAGTGAGATCGTGATGCAGGCGAAAAAGCTGGCAGCTACCAAGGCACTGGTTTGGCCGCTGTTCTATACCGGCGTGTTCTATTTGCTTTTTGTTGGCTTGTTGACTATCATTTTGGGTAAAGTGGAAAAGAAACTGAGTTATTTCAGGAGTTAAGTTATGGCTTTATTGGAAGTTAAGAATATCAAAAAGAATTTTGGCAAGACTGAGGTACTAAAGGGCATCGACTTTTCCCTGGAGGAGGGACAGGTGCTGGCGATCATCGGCTCCTCCGGTAGTGGTAAGACCACCCTTTTGCGCTGTCTGAACTTTTTGGAGCAGGCAGACGAGGGCGTGATCCGGGTAGGGGAGCAGACCTTGTTTGATAGTAGCGACAAGGTGACATTAAACGACGAAGCCATTCGGCAAAACCGGCTGAATTTTGGTCTTGTATTTCAAAATTTTAACCTCTTTCCCCAGTATACAGCATTGCAAAATGTGACCTTGGCGCCCACCCTGCTGAAAAAGGGAACTGCTCCGGAAAATGAGGACAATGCCCGCAACCTGTTGGATAAGGTGGGGCTTTCCGACAAATTGAGCAATTATCCCAATCAGCTCTCCGGAGGCCAGCAGCAGCGTGTTGCCATTGCCAGAGCCTTGGCATTAAGCCCCAAGATCCTCTGCTTTGACGAGCCTACCAGTGCCCTGGATCCTGAGCTGACCGGCGAGGTTCTGCGGGTCATCCGTGACCTGAAAAACGACGGCAGGACTATGATTGTGGTGACCCACGAAATGGCCTTTGCCAAATCCGTTGCCGATGTGGTGATCTATATGGCAGAGGGCGTGATCGAGGAAATGGGCACTCCGGCAGAGGTTTTTGAGAATCCCCAAAGCGAAAAAACCAGAGCATTTCTGCGCGGTGCGCTGGAAGAGTATAAGGAGAATTCATGATGGATCATAAGGAACAGCTTTTTGCATTGCTTGCCAAGATCGATAATGTGAAGGATATGGAAAACCTCTTTGCCGATCTTTGCACGAAAAAAGAGGTGGAGAATATGGCAGAGCGTCTGCACGCCGCAGAGCTTCTGCTGGAAGGGAATACCTATACCCAGGTGATGAGCCAGGTCAATATCTCCTCTGCCACATTAAGCCGTGTTTCCCAGTGTGTCCAGTATGGCAGCGGATATTCCAAGCTGCTAAAATAACAAAAAGCTCTCCATTGGGCGTGCCGCCCTTTAGGAGAGCTTTTTTGACTTATCAGTCTAACGGAATATGCAAAACTTATAAATACATAGTGCAATTTTTGAACAAGTGTGCTATAATGAAAAAAACATCGAAAGGAGCGGCACTATGTACCAACCGTTGGCAGACCTTCTGCGTCCTCAGACCTTGGATGAAGTGTACGGTCAGGAGCACATTTTGGGAAAGGGTGCGATTTTGCGCCGCCTGGTGGATTCCGGCAAGATCCCCAATATGATCTTCTACGGGCCCAGTGGTACGGGCAAGACGACAGTGGCACAGATCATTGCCAAGCAAACCAACCGTACCCTGTTCCAGCTCAATGCCACCACCGCTTCCACAGCGGACATTAAGAATATTGTAGCGCAACTCGATACCTTTATGGCACCCAACGGTGTTCTGCTGTACTTAGATGAGATCCAGTCCTTCAATAAAAAGCAGCAGCAATCCCTTTTAGAGCACATCGAAAATGGCAAGATCACCCTGATCGCGTCCACCACAGAAAATCCCTATTTCTATGTGTTTAACGCCATCCTCAGCCGTTCCACCATCTTTGAGTTTAAGCAGATTTCCAGCCAGGCGGCTTTGCAGGCTGTAAAACGGGCGGTTTCCTTTTTGGAGCAGCGCACCGCACTGACGGCACAGCCGGAGGAGGGGGCGCTGGAGTATATTGCCGGTGCCTGCGGCGGAGACCTGCGTAAGGCGATGAACGCGGTGGAGGTGCTGTTCTCTGCCGGTCAGCCCCAGGGAGAGATCCTGCCCCTGACCCTGGAGGATGCCAAGACAGTATCTCAAAAAAGCGCCATGCGTGCCGATCGGGACGGGGACAACTTTTATGACCTGCTTTCTGCCCTGCAAAAATCCATTCGTGGCTCTGACCCGGATGCGGCGTGCCATTACCTTGCCCGGCTTTTGGAAGCGGGGCAAATGCAGGCAGCCTGCCGCCGCCTTATGGTGATCGCGGCGGAGGATGTGGGGCTTGCCTATCCTATGATCCTGCCTATCGTCAAGTCCTGCGTGGATATGGCGCTGATGCTGGGTATGCCGGAGGCGCGGATCCCCTTGGGAGATGCGGCGGTGCTGATGGCGACCTCACCCAAGTCCAATTCCGGGCATATTGCCCTGGATATGGCGCTTTCCGATGTACGAAAGGGCTTAGGCGGCGATTTTCCCCGGCATTTGCAGAATGTCCACGCCGATACTTATACGATGGAGCGGGAACAGGGGTACCAGTATCCCCACGATTTCCCCAATCATTGGGTGCGTCAGCAATACTTACCCGATGAACTGAAAAACACAGTCTATTATGAATATGGCCCCAATAAGGTGGAGCAGGCGGCAAAGCAGTATTGGGAGGGAATCAAAAAATGATGGACGTGCGTTTGGGAGATACCCTGGTAATGAAAAAAGCCCATCCCTGCGGGGAAAAGCATTGGAAGGTGCTGCGTACCGGCGCGGATTTTAGGTTAAAATGTATGGGGTGCGGGCATGAAATTATGGTGGCGCGGTTCAAGGCAGAGAAGAATATTCGGCAAATTATCCATCAAGAAAACATCTCGACAGATACATCCGGCAGATGAGCAAATCATCTGCCGGATTTTTTGTTTCCCGGGAGGCTCAGGTGTGGAGCAGGGGAGCAAGGGGCGTTTTGTGGAGGGAAAGCCGCTCAGCCTTGCGACGGATTTTGAAATTGACCCTGGTTTATAATGGCTTGGACAAAGGGGGTATACAGGGTGCGGGGATATCTGATTTTGGCGGTGTTTTTGCAGATGTTGGTGGATTTTTTGCTGATTTTGGCATCCAAACGGATGCTTTCAGAATTTATCCACCCTGTTCGGGCAGTGCTTGGGGCGCTGGTGGGCGGTATCTATTGCACAGCCTGCCTGATACCGGGGCTTGGGTTTCTCGGTGGCAGGCTGTGGTACTTGGTCAGCCTGGGGATCATTTGCCTGCTCAGCTTTGGGACAGACCGTGGCTCCGTTAAGCCGGCCGGGGTGTATTGCCTGCTTCGGTTTGTGCTGGACGGACTTGCGGGGGCGGAGGGAAAGGTGCAGACCATGCTGTGGGCAGCCTTGTTTTGCGGGATTTGCCTGACGGGGATTTATGGCTCCAGGCAAAAAAGACGGCTTTTGCCGGTGGAGCTGTGCTGGGGAGAAAAAAAGGCAAAGCTGCAAGGGCTGGTGGATACCGGGCACAGTTTGCGTGACCCGGTCACCGGTAGAGAGGTTCTTATTGTGGGAGCGGATGTGGCACAAGCGCTTACAGGACTGTCTGCGCAGCAGCTTGCAAATCCTGTGGCTTGTATGGGAAAGCTGCCGGGGCTGCGGCTGATACCGTATCAAAGTGTAGGACAGCCCCGGGGACTGCTTCTGGCCATGCAGATGCAGGATGGAAGGATCGGAAACCGCAGGGGGAAGGTGCTGGTCGCCTTTGCACCGCAGGTGTTGGACGAAACAGGAAAATTTCAGGCATTGATTGGAGGAAATCTATGAATTATTGGATAATGCGGCTGCTGCAGAAGCTGAAAGAAAAACGACTGGGTATAGTATATTACATAGGCGGCAGTGATGTTTTGCCACCGCCGCTGAAGGGGGAGCAGGAGAAAAAAGCCCTGGAGGAATTGGAAAAGGGGGACGAAGAAGCAAAGCAGCTTTTAATTGAGCGCAATCTTCGGCTGGTGGTTTTCATCGCCCGCCGCTTTGAAAATACCGGCATCAATATTGAGGATCTGATCTCCATTGGAACCATTGGCCTGATCAAAGGGGTCAACACCTACCGTCACGACCGCAATATTAAGCTGGCGACCTATGCCTCCCGCTGTATTGAAAACGAGATCCTGATGTATATTCGCAAGATCGCCAATCAAAAAAATGAGGTTTCCCTGGACGAGCCGATCAATATGGATTACGATGGAAATGAATTGCTGCTATCAGATATTTTGGGTACGGACGAGGATATGATTCTGCGGCCAATGGAGGACGATGTTGACCTGTTTTTGCTTCGGCAGGCGGTGAGCCAGCTCCCTCAGCGGGAACGGGAGATCGTGGAAATGCGGTTTGGCTTAAATGGAAAAAAGGAACTGACCCAAAAGGAGGTGGCGGAGCGACTGGAGATATCGCAGTCCTATATCTCCCGCTTGGAAAAGCGTATTATGCTGAAATTGCGTAAGGAAATATTGCGCCAAACAAGCTGCGTGTAGCTGCCTTGCATGGAACAATAAATTGGAATTTACCTTGATAATAGCGACAGCCAAAACCTCCCTCTGACGAGGGAGGTGGCACGGCGTTAGCCGTGACGGAGGGAGAGAAATATATTGGTATTTCTTGGTTCTCTCCCCCAGTCACGCTGTTCGCGTGACAGCCCCCTCGTCAGAGGGGGCTTTTAAAGCGGTGCGCTAAACAATAATTTACCGTTGGAAAAAGTGGAATTTTTATGGGTTTTCTGGTAAAAATGCGATAAAAAGGCAAATATCCCTTGCACTTTGGAAAGCTTTGTGATAATATCGATACAGCTAATATATCGATAATTATTTTGTATCGAAAGTGAGACGGTGATATGCAGCATAAAGAGCTTTCCAAGGCAGTTCTGAAAAGACTTCCCAGCTACCTATCTTATTTAAAGAGCCTTCCTGAGGACAGCAGTCCCTATATTTCCGCTACCAGCATTGCCAACGCCCTGAATATGGGCGAGGTGCAGGTGCGTAAGGATTTGGCGGTGGTGTCCAAGGCCGGCAAGCCCAAGGTGGGCTATCCCCGTGCAGATCTTGTGGAGAATATCAGCCGTTACCTGTGCTACGATAATACCACCGATGCTATTTTGGTGGGTGCCGGCAAGCTGGGGCAGGCACTTTTGGGCTATTCCGGCTTTGAGGCCTACGGTCTGAATATTCTGGCGGCATTTGACTTGAATCCTGCCAAAAGTCAGGGCAAACCCATTCTTCCAATGGAGGAATTGGATCGTTTTTGCCGGGAGAATAATGTTCATATGGGCATTATCACCGTTCCCGCTGAGTATGCCCAGGAGGTCTGTGACCGGATGATCCAGTGTGGGATCAAGGCAATTTGGAATTTTGCCCCGGTGCATTTGGATGTTCCCGCCTCTACCTTGGTGCAAAATGAAAATATGGCAACCTCCCTGGCCGTGCTCAGTATGCACCTGCAGGCACAGATGAAGATATAAAGAGGTGTTATACATGGGAAAAAACGTTCAGGATATTTTAGAAATGATCCGTGAAAACGGCATCGAAATGGTGGATTTCAAAATGGTGGATATGGCGGGGCAGTACCGTCATGTTACCATCCCAGCCCGGAATTTTTCTGAGGATACTATGAAAAGCGGCATCGGCTTTGATGCCTCCAATTATGGCTACGCCGTGGTGGAAAAGAGCGATATGGTGTTTATCCCTGATCCGGATACCGCTGTGATCGATCCGTTTTGCTCTGTTCCCACGCTTTCTATGACCGGCAACGCCATGATCATTGACAGCCCCCAAAACCGGCCTCTGGCACAGTATCCCCGGAATATCGTTCTGGCGGCAGAGAAGTATATGCAGGATCTGGGCATTGCGGATACAATGCTGATCCTGCCGGAATTTGAATTTTACCTCTTTGACCAGGTGGGCTGGGAGGTTCAGCCCAATGCCATCAGCGCCTGGATCGATACCCAGCAGTCTTACTGGAACAGCGCCACCGAGGGTAAGGGCGTTATCGTACCCAAGCAGAAGGCGTACCATACCGCAAAGCCCTTTGATGTTGCCTATGAGTGCAGAAGTGAAATGTGCAAGCATATGCTGGATGCTGGCATTGAGATCAATTACCATCATCCTGAGGTGGCAGCCTCCGGCCAGTTTGAGATCGAGCCACAGCTTGGTAAGATGTCAAAAATGGCAGATGCCACCATGATGATCAAATATATTATCCATAATACAGCCCTGAAATACGGCAAATCCGCCACCTTTATGCCCAAGCCCATCTATGGTGAGGCGGGCAGCGGTATGCATGTGCATATGCTGCTCCTGAAGGACGGTCAGCCTGTTTTCTCCGATGATAACGGCTATGCCAATTTGAGCAAGGAAGCTCACTGGTTTATGGGCGGACTTTTAAAGCACATCCATTCCCTGTGTGCCCTGACCAACCCCAGCACCAATTCCTTCAAGCGGCTGGTTCCCGGCTTTGAGGCGCCGGTGACGGTGGGCTACGCCACCTCCAACCGCAGCGCGGTCATTCGGATCCCTGCCTATGCCAAATCCCCGGATAAGCGCCGGTTTGAGCTGCGCAACCCGGATGCCACCTGCAATCCCTATTTCTGCTATGCAGCTATTTTGATGGCAGGTCTGGACGGCATTCAGAACCAGATCGATCCCCACGAAAACGGCTGGGGCCCCTACGACTGCAACCTCTATCATCTGCCGGAGGAGGAAAAGGCAAAGCTGCAAGGCCTGCCTGTCAGCTTAAATGAGGCACTGGATGCCCTGGAAGCCGACCACGGTTATTTGACAGCCGGCGGCGTATTCCCGGAGGAGCTTCTTGTGAACTTTATCAAGACCAAGCGGGAGGAATGCCGCCAGATGGCTGCCATTCCCCATCCTGCTGAGTTTGAAAAGTATTATAACCTGTAATGGCTTTGTCCCGGGCGTTCACCGCCCGGGACATTTTTGCAGATAAAATGGAATTTTCCTTATTAAGTACAGACCCGTTAAAGCCTCCCCTTTAGGGGAGGTGGCACGGCGACAGCCGTGACGGAGGGGTTAAAAAGTGGAAGTTACTAACGATTTTAAACCCCTCAGTCAGCTACGCTGACAGCTCCCCTAAAGGGGAGCCTTTGGCGGGTGCAATATTTGAAGTAGTGCGCTAAACAATAATTTCCAAATTTAACAACAAGGATTGACGAACGGAACACTTTGTGCTATAATTCGTCTACGGTGCTTAGACGGCGCTGAAAAATGAAAGAAGGTATTGTTTTATGAAAACCTGTAAGAAGCTGCTGGCTCTGCTGCTGGCTTTGGCAATGATCTTTGCCTTTGCTGCCTGCGACAACAGCAAAGATGGCGATAAAGACGATGATAAGGGTTCCTCCAATATTCAGGAGACTAACCCCCCGGAGACCGATCCTCCCACAGAGCCTCCCAAGGAAGAGGAAAAGCTCTACGGTGACTGGACTATGGTAACGGATGCCGCTGGTGTTATGAATGAAGTCTACGCTATGAGCTTTGGTGACACCTTTGCTTTGCCTGAATCTCCGATCAATGTCTCTATGACCCTGTCCTTTGGTGAGGACGGTGCATACACTCTGGATATGGAGCTGGATACCGATTCCTTTGACGCTTATATGACAGAGCTTTCCGCCAGCCTGGTGGCATACCTGTACGATACTTATGAGGCACTGGGATATTCCGAAGCTGATGTCACTGCCGAGCTGGGTATGACTGTTGAGGAGTATGTGGCGTCTGCCTTTGCTGTTCCGTCTGATGATATGGCGGACGAGCTGGATGATATGGATCTGGAAGGCTGCTATAAGCTGGAAGACGATGAGCTGTTCCTTGCTGAGGACGAGGATGATCTGGAGGACGAAAAGGACTCTATGACCATTTCCCTGGACGGCGACAAGATGGAAGTCACCGATATCGATGGCGATGAGCTGGAAGAGCTGGAAGACTATATGAAGGACAGCTATGATGTAAAGCTGCCCTGGACATTTGAAAAGGTGTAATTAACAAAAAACGGGTCTGTTTCAGACCCGTTTTTTTATATATTCAAAAGCTTCTGGGCGTTGCGGAAGCATATCTTTTCCCGGTCATTTTCGCTCAGATCCAAGGAGCTTAAAAGCTGCATTTCCCAGCTTGGGCGGTGCCATGGCATATCCGAGCCAAAAAGGATCCGGTCAGGGGTATGCTTTTCCAAAATGGTTTGGGCGACGGATTTGGGAATAAATCCGTACCCAAAGGAGGTATCCATCCAAATATCCTGCCCGCACAGCTTTTCGATCACCTCCGTGCCGCAGGCAAGGCTGCCCCAGTGGGCTGCCACAACAGGGGAGTCGAACCATTTCAGCGCCCGCAGTAAATGCTCCGGGGTGCAGCGGTAGGGGGGAGGGAAGCCGTGATCCTGCCCGGCGTGGAACAGAGTGATCAGACCCAAATCGGAAATTTTTCTGTAAATGGGCTTCATTTTTTCGTCGTCAGGGTAAAAGCCTTGATATTCCGGGTGAAGCTTAATGCCCTTTAGGCCTGCCGCCTTGATCCGCTCCAGCTCCTCCAGAGCATCCGGGGCATCGGGATGCACAGAACCAAAGGCAACGATGGCAGGGTCTTTGTCAATTTCCATAGCGAAATTGTTGACATTGGTCTGTTGCTTTGGATTGGTGGCAATGTTTTGCACAACGGAAATATCCACGCCATCCTTTGCCATTTCCGCCTTTAAAGAGGGAAGGCTGCCGTCAGTTTGGTGTATGACACCGCCGCAGGCATAGGACAAAGTCTCAACAGCCCGTGCTGCTAATTTTTCAGGAAAGGCGTGGGTATGAAAATCGATCAGCATAAATTAGGTCATCTCCTTGCTTTTTGCATTATAGCACAATTCTCCGAAACTGCAACAAATTCTGCAAATTATTGTTTATAGCACCAACCGTAGGGGCCGATGCCCACATCGGCCCTAATAAAAATGCCCTAATTAGGGCCGATGTGGGCATCGGCCCCTACGAGTGCGTTGTAATTGGTTAGTAAACTAAAATCCAAATTATAGGAGAATTGATGGGAAAGTAAAATTATGCATATTTGTGTATTATTTTCTTGACTTGTGCGTCCGCCGGTGGTAAACTATTGTTTATACAGGCAAATACACGATACAGATAACACGATGATGAAACATAGTACATATCCGTATTATCTTAAAAGAGAGCTGCCGGGTGGTGCAAGGCAGTTAAGATTGGGATATGGAATTCCTTTCGGAGTGGCTTTGCTGAACCCTCAGTAGGCGAAGACGGGTAGGGTCCGATACAGCCTGCGGATCTGTTTGGATCCCATGAGGCCTCGTAAGAGGTAAACTGAGGTGGTACCACAGGAATTTTCTTGTCCTCTGCTTATGAAAGCAGAGGGCAATTTTTATAGGAGAGAGAATATGATCATTACAGACTTTTTAGAGAAAAATGCCCGTCTGTACGGCTCAGAAACGGCATTGGTGGAGATCAACCCCTCTGAGGAGCGGGACAAGGCGGTAACCTGGTGGGATTTTAACCTGATCGAAAGTGCCGGTCAGGATGCCCCATACCGCCGGGAGATGAGCTGGCGGGATTTTGACCGCAGAGCAAACCGCTTTGCCAATCTACTGCTGAGCCGGGGGCTGAAAAAGGGTACCAAGGTGGCAATTCTGCTGATGAACTGCCTGGAATGGCTGCCCATTTACTTTGGTATTTTAAAGGCTGGCTGCATTGCTGTGCCTATGAATTTCCGCTATGCCAGCGACGAGATCAAATACTGCCTGGAATTGGCGGATGTGGATATTTTGGTATTCGGCCCGGAATTTGTCAGCCGTATGGATGCCATCAGCGATCAGATCCCCGCGGTGAAGACCTTATTTTATGTGGGATCAGATGGCCCTTCCTATACAGAGGACTGCCTGAATCTGATGGGCTTTTGCTCCTCCAGCGCACCCCCTGTGGCAATGACGGAGGAGGATGATGCTGTCATTTATTTTTCCTCCGGCACCACCGGCTTTCCCAAGGCGATCTTACATAATCATTTATCCCTGGTGCATTCCTGCCTGACAGAGCAAAACCACCATAGTCAGGGAAGAAATGATGTATTTCTGTGCATCCCGCCGCTGTACCATACCGGCGCAAAAATGCACTGGTTCGGATCCCTTCTCTCCGGCTCTAAGGCAGTGCTGCTGCGGGGGGTGAAGCCGGATTGGATATTGCGGGCAGTGACGGAAGAGCGCTGTACCATCGTTTGGCTTTTGGTGCCGTGGGCGCAGGATCTTTTGGATGCCATTGATGACGGTAGAGTGGATCTGAGCAAGTACCGGCTGGATCAGTGGCGGCTGATGCATGTAGGTGCCCAGCCTGTGCCGCCCAGCCTGATCCGCCGCTGGATGAAGATGTTTCCCAACCATCAGTACGATACCAATTACGGCCTTTCCGAGTCTATCGGTCCCGGCTGTGTCCATTTGGGCGTGGAAAATACCCATAAGGTCGGTGCTATCGGCAAGCCCGGCTATGGCTGGCAGACCCGGATCGTGGACGACCACGGCAAGGATGTTGTTCCCGGCCAGGTAGGTGAGCTGATCGTATACGGCGACGGCGTGATGACCTGCTACTATAAAAACCCCGAGGCCACCGCTGAGGTTTTGAAGGATGGCTGGCTCTATACCGGCGATATGGCAAAAGAGGACGAGGATGGCTTCATTTATCTGGTTGACCGGAAAAAGGACGTGGTCATTTCCGGCGGTGAAAATATTTATCCCGTGCAGATCGAGGACTTTCTCCGCGCTTACAGCAAGCTGAAGGATGTGGCGGTCATTGGCTTGCCGGATGCCCGCTTAGGCGAGATCACCGCCGCTATCATTGAAGTAAAAGAAGGGGAGAGCTGTACAGAGGAAGAAATTCAAAAGTTTTGTATGGCACTGCCCCGGTATAAGCGTCCCAAAAAGATATTCTTCGACAAGGTGCCCCGCAACCCCACCGGCAAGATCGAAAAGCCGGTGCTGCGTGAAAAGTATTGCCAGGGGCGGCTTGTGGAAGTACAGATTACAGGCTAAGAAAAGAGTGATTTTTATGGATTTAGCAATTAAAATTGGAATGCTCGTGGTATTTTTCGGTATTATGATCGGCGTTGGTTTTTACTGCCGTAAGCATTCTACCGATGTGGACGGTTTTGTGTTAGGCGGCAGAAGTGTCGGCCCCTGGCTGACGGCCTTTGCCTACGGTACTTCTTATTTTTCCGCGGTGGTGTTTGTGGGCTATGCCGGTCAGTTTGGTTGGAAATATGGTATTGCCGCCACTTGGGCTGGCATTGGCAATGCCCTCATCGGTTCGCTGATGGCGTGGGCAATTTTGGGTCGGCGTACCCGTATTATGACCCAGCACCTGAACAGTGCGACCATGCCCCAGTTTTTTGAAAGCCGCTTTGACAGCAAGGCACTGAAATTGGCATCCTCCGTCATTATCTTTATTTTCCTCATTCCCTATACAGCATCTCTGTATAATGGCCTGAGCCGCCTGTTCGGTATGGCGTTCAACATTGATTATTCCATTTGCGTCATTGCCATGGCGATTCTCACCGGCATTTATGTCATTGCCGGCGGCTATATGGCAACGGCTATCAATGATTTTATCCAGGGTATCATCATGCTGGTGGGCATTGTGGCGGTGATTGCCGCAGTGCTGAAAGGGCAGGGGGGACTGACAGAGGCTATGAATGGCCTTGCGAAAGTGTCCGATCCCACCGTTTCCGATGCTCCCGGCGTGTTCAATTCCTTCCTGGGGCCTGACCCTGTAAACCTGCTGGGCGTGGTTCTGCTGACCAGCCTTGGCACTTGGGGACTGCCCCAAATGGTGCAGAAATTCTACGCCATCAAGAGCGAAAAGGCGATCAATAAGGGTATGATCATATCCACCCTGTTTGCCTTGGTGGTGGCAGGCGGCTGTTACTTCTTAGGCGGTTTTGGCAGGCTGTTTTCCGATAAATTGGACATTGCCGCAAATGGTTATGATTCCATTA
>JAFTTQ010000087.1 GCA_017466665.1 Oscillospiraceae bacterium | reverse complement strand
TTCGTAACCGTTGTCAAAGGTCAGGTACATTACTTTTTCTTGTGTCTCGGTGTCCAGTGCCAGTGCATCAACATTGGCATACCCGTCAAAGGTTCGCTGGTTGATAATCGATTGATCGTGGGCAACACCGTTTTTTGCCACGCCGTAGGAAAAACCGTTGGATTTTGTCGATAAACCCTTTGTGTTTTCAGGATCGTTTACTGTGTATGTTTTTTGCGAATACTCTAGTGTAACCGATGCAGGAGGCTCCGGCTCTGTCGGTTTTGTTGGTTCCGTTGGTGGCTCAGTGGGATCAGGGGATGGCTCCGTCGGCGGGGCGGTAGACTCTGCCGGTTCTGTTGGATCACCTGGCTCGGTTGGAAGATCGGGAGAAAGTGTCGGGTCAGTGGGGCTTGTCGGTTCTATTTTTGGGGTGGACTCCGGCGTGGGTTCCGTTCCCTTGTAGGTAGGGCAACTGTCCGTCCCGTTTTTGCAGGAGCAAAGAGCTGCTATCATAAACATACAAACTAATAAACTTATAATTTTTCTTTTCATAGCTTTTCCCTCCAAAAGCATTGTGCACAGCGGACAGGGGACGGTTCTGTGTCTTCGTCCCCGTGTCCTATTTGGTTTTTGTCAAGACAGAGAACCGTCCCCTGTCTTTCGCTTATTGTTCCTTTTTGTCGCAACTTTTCATTAGGGTTCACGCAAACCGTCCCCCGTCTTCCTAATTTGTCTTCGGGTACCAAAAAATATATGCTATTACAAGATATAGGAAAAAAACGGCAACCGAAATAATTAAAGAAATAATCGCGTTTTCGCTGTCTGAATAGATATCTTCATCGTAAAAATATCTTGCACGGTAACGTTTTATGGCATATTCAACCAGTAGAGAAGTGAGAACCAGTATACCCCCAATGCATAAGTGTGTATCAAAGAAGTCATCACCTACGGTCGTTGGAACAGCAATATAAATAATACATTTGACAATATACTTAAGAAAATCAATCATAAATCATTTAAAATACTTGTCTAAAAGACAGGGGAATGTACGCTGACATTCCCGCTGTGTTTCAATGCTTGTATCTATAGAATTACTTTCTGACGAAAAGTACGCCCAATGTGCCGGGGCCGCAGTGGCAGGAAACCGTACAGCCTGCCTCTGTCCAGTATATATTCTGGAAATCACCGTATTCAGCAACAGCATCCTTGACGGCATTCAGGCAGTCGTCGGAAACAGGAGTTTTGGTAACAAACAGGGTATCACGCTCCAGATCCTCACGATTGGCAAGCCGATCCTTGACATAGCTTGCAAGACACTTTGCATAGTTGCCGCGATATTTCTTGACAACGGACATCTTGCCGTTCTTGACCTCAATACAGGGCTTCAGGCTCAGCAGATTTGCCCCCAGTGCGGCGGCAGAGGAGCAACGGCCGCCTTTGACCATATAGGCAAGCTGATCAAGCACAAAGCTGGCTTCCACCTTTTCGGTAAATGCCTGCACCTGACGGTGCAGCTCGTCCAAATCCGTGCATTGCTCAGCCAGTTTGCAAGCCTGTAAAACCACAAGACCCTGACCGGTGGACAGGTTCCGGGAGTCCACAACCCGCACGTTATCAAAATCCTCAGCGGCAAGGCAGGCATTTTGATAAGAGGAGGAAAACTCGGCACTGATATTGATGTGGATAACGCCATCGTAATCGTTGGCGTATTTGCTGAACCATTCGCTGTATTCGCCAACATTCATAGCCGTGGTGGAGCAAAGATCACCACCAGCGGCAACATGGGCAAAAATATCGGCAGGGGTAATGGTGATCCCGTCAGAATGGGCTTTGCCGTCCTTAATGATAGTCAAAGGAACAATGGCAATGTCATACTTTTCAATAAGCTCCTTGGACAGGTCACAGGTGCTGTCGGACATGATTTTGATTTTCATTGGATTTACTCCTTTTTCTAAGATTGCTTCATCATAAAGCAGTTTGGCTCAATGTTTTTGGAGCTGAGGTAATCCGCGCCCCAATCCCGCATGGCAACAAGAACCGGCATCAGGCTTTTCCCCAGCTCTGTCAGGGAATATTCAACCTTAGGCGGCACGACGGGATAAACCTTGCGGTGGATAAGCTGCTGTGCCTCCAGCTCCCGGAGCTGCTGTGTAAGCATCTTCGGCGTTGCATTTTCGATCCTGTCACGAAGCTCAGAAAATCGCAGGATCCCCTGAGAAAGATGCCAAAGGATCAGAGCCTTATACTTGCCGCCAATTAAAGACAGGGTCGTTTCGACCGGGCAATTCTTTTGCATAAAACGACACCTCACAGTATCAAAAAGGGAAGTATGATACAAAAATGTGCATACTTGCTTTTTGATTCTCAGATGATAAAATACTACCATAAAATGATTCTTTCGTCAATAGAATGATTAAGGAGGATGTATCGTGCAACTGAAATTTACAGTAACAGGTATGAGCTGCGCCGCTTGCAGCGCCAGAGTGGAAAAGGTCACGGTAGCCATAAACGGTGTCAAAAAAGCCGATGTGAATTTACTGGCGGGCACAATGACCGTGGAAGCGGATGATGCCAAAATTGCTGAAAGCATTATAAAAGCTGTGGCAGAAGCAGGCTATGGGGCATCCATTGCTGGCAGTGAAAAACAGCAAAAAGCTTCTAAAACAGATCAGGAGTCCAAAAATATTTTATTTAGAATTATCGTTTCATCTGTTTTTCTTGTGATCCTGATGTATTTTACTATGGGGCATATGCTGAAAATACCGATGCCGTCCTGGTATCACGGAACGGAAAATGCGCTTGTTGCGGCTTTGACGCAGTTGTTTTTGACCTTGCCAGTGGTGATTCTAAACCGGGCGTATTATCAGAAAGGCTTAAAAGCACTCCTTCATCGGTCACCGAATATGGATACCCTGATCGCTGTCGGTTCAGGTTCGGCACTGCTGTACAGCATTTTTGTCTTGTTCCGGTTGGCTGACCTTTACGGTGAATTGGATCTAAATGCCATTTCTCAATTTGACGGACATTTGTATTTTGAGTCGGCAGCTACGATCCTAACCCTGATAACCCTTGGGAAATATCTGGAATCAAAGGCCAAGGGCAGGGCAGGGGACGCGGTTCGTCAGCTTATGGATCTTAGCCCCCAAAGCGCAACCGTTCTTTTAGATGGCGAGGAGCACACAGTGCCCATTGAGGATGTTAAGGTTGGGGATATTCTTGTAATTCGTTCCGGCGGACGGATCCAGGTGGATGGCACCGTGATCTCCGGCTTTGCGGCGGTGGATCAAAGCGCCATCACCGGCGAGAGCGTACCGGTTGAAAAAGGGCCTTCTGATAAGGTTTCCGCCGGAACGATCTGTACAGAGGGTTACCTGCAATTCAGGGCTGAGCGTGTAGGCGAAAATACCACATTGGCTCAGGTGATCCGTATGGTAGAGGAGGCCGGTGGCTCCAAAGCCCCCATTGCCCGGCTGGCAGATAAGATCGCCGGAATATTTGTTCCGGTAGTTATGACCCTCGCATTACTCGTCACGGTGATATGGCTCATTGCAGGGGAGGGCTTTGAATTTGCCCTGACAAACGGAATTTCCGTTCTTGTGATCTCCTGTCCCTGTGCCTTAGGACTGGCTACACCGGTTGCGATTATGGTGGGTACCGGCAAGGGCGCAAATATCGGCGTGCTGTTTAAAAACGCACAGGCATTGGAGCAGCTTCATAAAATTGATACCGTTGTTTTGGATAAGACTGGTACATTAACCGAGGGAAAACCCTCTGTGATCGCGGTTTTACCCAATCAGATCACAGAAAGCAGTCTGCTTGCCATTGCAGCCGGGCTGGAAGCACGGTCTGAGCATCCCTTTGCCAAAGCGATTATGGAAAAAGCTGCCGGCCAAAAAATTAAATCCGCATCTGCCTTTACGGTCTTGCCAGGGCAGGGCGTATCTGCTATCATAGAAGAAAAGACCTACTATGGCGGCAATAAAAAGCTTATGCAGTCGATTCGGGTAGATGTTCCCGATTATCCTGACTATTCACAGAAGGGCGGCACACCGCTGTATTTTGCCGCAGAGGACGGCACGTACCTTGGCTGTATCATTGCATCGGATGTGATCCGTAAGGATTCTAAGGAAGCCATTTCAATGCTCCAAAAGCTTCACCTGAATGTGGTGATGCTTACAGGCGATAATCGCAATACCGCCAATGCCATTGCCCGGGAAGCAGGGATAGATCAGGTGATATCCGATGTACTGCCTGCGGATAAGGCAGGCGCGGTTTCGGAGCTTCAAAAAAATGGACACAATGTACTGATGGTAGGTGACGGCATCAATGACGCACCCGCGTTGGTGACGGCGGATGTGGGAATGGCAATCGGCGCAGGTACGGATATTGCGATGGAATCTGCCGATGTGGTACTTATGAACAATTCCCTGATCGGTATTTATAATGCCGTTGCATTAAGCCGTGACACAATTAAAAATATCAAGCAAAATCTATTTTGGGCATTTTTCTACAATGTGCTGGGGATCCCTGTGGCGGCAGGTGTGCTGTATCCTGCCTTTGGTATACTGCTGAATCCGATGATCGGTGCCGCCGCAATGAGCTTTAGCTCAGTTTTCGTTGTTACCAATGCCCTTCGCCTGCGTTTTTTTAAAGCAAAAAAATTGGAAATATTCCAGGAACAGCAATGCCAAATTCAGGAGGAAATGAAAATGGAACAGATCATTCAAGTAGAAGGTATGATGTGCCCGCATTGCAAGGCACGGGTGGAAGGTGTATGCAAGCAGATCGCCGGGGTGACCGGTGCTGTGGTCGATTTGCAGTTAAAACAGGTCACGGTTACCGGCAATGCCAGCCGTGAAGTACTTGCCGACGCAATCACCAAGGCAGGCTACGAGGTCGTCGGCTAAGCGCTAAATAGTACGTTTTATTGGACAGAAGGTGTTTTACAATATAGCCATCAAACAGGAAAGGAAGATGGCTATGTTTCAAATCATCCATACGAGAGGACACCTTCAGGTCTACGATCATAACGGAAAATTCCTGTTCTCTGCCGACAGTGAACGGGAGGTCAGAGAGGAACTGAGGGAGTATGCGGAATCTGCGGCTTGATCTGTGCTATGACGGAACAAAATATAAGGGCTGGCAGCGTTTAACAAATCATGATAACACGATCCAGTCCAAGCTGGAAACGGTACTGAGCAGGATCCTGAATGAACCTGTGGAGGTCGTTGGCAGCGGCAGAACTGATGCCGGCACCCACGCAAAGCATCAGGTCGCCAATTTTCACTGCCAGAGTCAGATGCCCTGCCAGCAGATCCTCGACCTTCTTCGCAGGTATCTTCCTGAGGATATTGGCATATATTCTTGCAGGAACGTGTCAGAGCGGTTTCACGCCCGGTTAAATGCAAAAACAAAGACCTATGCTTACCGGCTTTGGAACAGCCCCCAGCCCTGTGTTTTTGAAAGGAAATATGTTTACATTGATACTCAGGAATTGGATGTTGAGAAAATGCGGCAAGCGGCAGAATATTTAGTTGGCACCCATGATTTTTCCGCATTCTGCGCCAACAAGAATATGAAAAAATCCACTGTTCGGCATATTCAATCCTTTGATATTACGGAGCTTAACGGTGAGATCCGATTTACAGTAACCGGCAACGGTTTTTTGCACCATATGGTTCGCATTATGGTAGGTACATTGCTGGAGGTCGGCAAAGCAGAGCGGGATAAAGACAGTATTGAGAGCCTTTTCGGGCAGGAAAGGGCACAGGCCGGGGCTCTTGTGCCTGCCTGCGGGCTGTGTCTGATGGAGGTAACCTATTGAATATTCAGATTTTTGGAAAAAGCAAATGCTTCGACTCCAAAAAGGCGGAGCGGTATTTTAAGGAACGTCGCATCAAATACCAGTATATCGACCTGACCCGGTACGGTCTTTCTCCCAAGGAATTTGACGCGGTTTTAAGGGCGGTTGGCGGTGTAGATAACCTGATCGATTGGGACTGCAAGGACGAACGGATCACACTGATGCGCTATATGGAAGATAAAACAGCCAAGGAAGATAAAATATTTGATGATCCGAAACTAATGAAAAGCCCGATTGTTCGCAATGGCAAGCAGGCGACGGTTGGGTACTGCCCCGAAATCTGGGCAAATTGGGAATAACACAAAAGCAGCTTCTAAAAATTAGAGGCTGCTTTTTTGCATTTTATGATATTTTTTCTTGTATTTCACCGTAAATGGTGCTATGATTGGAGAGCAAAAAATGACAAAGGTATTGCAATCGATCAACAGCCTTGTTTGGGGTGTTCCCACATTACTGCTTATTTTGGCAGCAGGGCTGTATTTAACCTTTCGGACAAGATTTTTTCAAATCACCAATTTTCCCCGGGCATTTCGTTCTTTCCTATCCAAGCTAAAGCCCGCAAAAAGCAGTACAGACGGCGTTTCACCCTATCAGGCCCTGTGTACAGCCCTGGCAGCCACTGTAGGAACAGGCAATATTGCCGGGGTGGCCGGGGCAATCTGTTTAGGTGGGCCCGGTGCTGTCTTTTGGATGTGGGTATGCGCGCTTTTGGGCATGATCCTGAAATGCGCTGAAGCGGTATTGGCTGTGCGTTTTCAGCATAAAAACGCATCCGGGGAAGTAGTTGGCGGCCCTATGTATATGATCGAAAAGGGTTTGGGCAGCCGATGGAAGCCGCTGGCAGGCATTTATGCCTTTTTTGGCGTTGTTGCCGCTTTTGGCGTAGGAAACGCTACCCAGATCAATGCGGTCATAGGGGGCATCCACAGCGCCGCAGAGGTGTTTGAAATAGATCTTGGCAGGGTAGGGGATATTGTGATCGCTGCCTTGCTGGCTGTTTTGATCACAGCGATGTTTTCCGGCGGCGCTAAGCGGATCGGTAAAATTGCGGAAATGCTGGTTCCGTATGCGTCTGTTGCCTATATCCTTTTAGGGATTGGCGTACTGGTGGTTTGCCGGGATCGGATCTTTTCGGCTTTTTCCGCAATATTTGTCGGCGCATTTTCGCCTGAGGCGGTTACCGGCGGTATGGTTGGCTCGGTTTTGATGGTATGCAGGATCGGCGCTTCCAGAGGTATCTTCACCAATGAAGCCGGGATGGGCACCGCGTCCATTGCCCACGCTGCCGCCCGGGTCAAACATCCTGCTGAGCAGGGGCTTATGGGAATTATGGAGGTATTTCTGGATACCATTGTCATTTGCACTGTAACAGCCCTTGTGATCCTGTGCAGCGGTATTGCCATACCCTATGGCTATGATGCCGGTGCTGAGCTGACTGCCGCCGCTTTTTCCCAGGTTTACGGTGGTTGGGTCAGGGTTTTGATCGCACTGGCACTGATCTGCTTTGCCCTTGCTACTGTACTTGGCTGGGGCTACTATGGCCTGCGGTGTGTACAATATCTTCTGGGGGAAAATGTTTTTGGTATTTTTGTTGCTATGCAGGCTCTCACCGTTATTCTGGGGGCCATACTCAATACAGGCACAGTATGGCTGCTTGCGGAAACTGTCAACGGCCTGATGGTCATACCGAACTTGATCGCACTTTTGGGACTTAGCCCACAATTTATAAAACTGATTTTGGAATATAAAAAGGCAACATGATTGCCTATGGAGGCACATATGAAAATCTCAATCAACGCAAACCGCTGCGAACCCTCTCCTATGCGAAAATTTCATCCGCTGGCGGTTCAGGCAAATAAAGCAGGAAAAACCATTTATCATCTGAACATCGGCCAGCCCGATCTTCCCACACCAGAGGCTTTTTATGAGCAGGTGCGCAGCTTTGACAGCAGTACGGTGGCTTATGCGGAATCTCCCGGTATGCCGGTTTTGATCGATGCCATCCGTAATTATTATAAGAAATTGGATGTGGAACTGGATCCAGATGATGTTCTGATTACCAGCGGTGGCAGTGAGGCACTGCTGCTGACCTGTCTTTCCATTTTGGATCCTTATACAGAGGTTATTATCCCTGAGCCGTATTATCCCAACTATACCACCTTTGTTCACGCAGCCGGTGGTGTTATCCGTGCGCTGCATACCGGCCCAGAGGAAGGGTATCACTACGCTGACCGGAAGCGGATCGAACGCCTCATTACCAAAAATACCCGTGCAATCCTCATTACCAATCCCGGTAACCCCACCGGTGTTGTGCTGGATGAGCAGGAAATGCGTATGATCGCCGATATCGCAAAGGAAAATGATCTGTACCTGATCTGCGATGAAGTGTACCGGGAATTCTGCTATGACGATAAATACGGCGTTCCCTGTATGGGCAGATTCCGGGATCTTGACGATCATTTGGTCATTATCGATTCTGTTTCCAAGCGGTTCTCTGCCTGCGGTGCCCGTGTGGGCTGTGTGATCACCAAGAATAAGGAGCTGCAGCAAGCAGTTCTGAAATTCTGCCAATCCCGTTTGGCGGTGGCAACGCTGGATCAGATCGGCGCGGCTGCGCTGTATTCCGTGGACTCCGAATTTTTCGCCCGTTCCAAGGAGGAATACCGCCGCCGTCGTGATTTGGTGGTTGACAGGCTTCATCACATTCCCGGTGTGGAGGTCACAGAGCCTATGGGAGCGTTCTATGTGATGGCAAGTTTGCCGGTGGATAACGCGGATAAATTCCAAAGATGGCTGCTGGAAAGCTTCGACGACAACGGTGATACGGTGATGTTCGCCCCTGGAGCGCCCTTCTATGAAACCCCCGGCAAGGGCATTAACGAAGTGCGGATCGCCTATGTTCAGGAGCTTCCAAAATTAGAGCGTGCCATGGAGCTTTTGAAGCTGGGGATTGAAAAGTATCGGGTCGACGTTATGAAGGTTTAACATATTGCATACAATAAACCGGAGTATGAAATCGGCACAGCCACATAAGGCAAAATTCTCAGCAATGCACTATGCTGTGCCGAAACTAAGTTTGCCCTGACGGACAAGTGAAGTTTCCTTACGGCAGTGAAGTTACTTCGTAGTGAAGTTTGCTTCGCAAGTGTTTTAGGGCAAGCTTAACTTCACATTTGCCCCAAGGCATATACTTCACTGTAATTCATTACAACTTCACTTCAAACCGTAGGTTTGAAACTTCACAAAAAAGATACCACCCGAAAAAGAATTTTTTCGTTCTTCTTCGGGTGGTTGTGTCTTATACAGTAACAAGCAGGGAATTTGCAGGGCAAATTCCTCTTGCTTTACAGAAATTTTCCCTATTGGGTGTCAGCAATATCATACTCCGGTTTCAGTTAAAATGAATTCATAGTACTCAGCGTGATCTGTCCTGTTGTCGAATCCTTCATCAAATAGAATACATAGGTTGAACCGTCAATGGAATAACTCAGCATATAATTGGGGCGGAAGTCATCAAATTCTGCCTCAAACAAAATAGCATTGTCCTTATACAGAAAATTGGATGCGAAGATGTTCTTGGTTTGGGTATAGCTTAAACCGTCTTTTGCCCACACAAGCTCGTTAATGCGGATATCCTGCACCGCACTGTCGGTTGTAAGCAGAAGCTTGGTTGCGTCGTCTTTGGCAACAACCTCAACAAATTGCGCATAGCTTTCCAAATCCGCATCGTGAAACGCACTGATATTCAGCGAACCGCTTGTATAGCTGCGTTCAGCGGGGAAGTAGGCATCGTCAATAATGCCGGTAAGCTTGTTGTAGGGGATCTCTACGGTTACAGTTCCGTATGCACGGGGGGCAATTTCGTAAGGTGCGAAGTAGAAGCACAGGCCGGTGGAGCTGAAATAGAAATCCTCGTCTGCACTCTCATCCCGCTGAAACCGGGCACGAACCGTATCACGGAATTCGTCGTAAAGCATAATATCCTCACGGCTTTCCAAATAAGAGATCACCAGCTCAGCCAGATCATCCTTTGTATCAGCGTGGTAGAGAATACTTCCCAATGTCAGGGTGTCGCCGGTAACCAAATTGTAGTTTGCGGAGATCAGGCGGCGGTTCATCGGGGATGTTTCGCTGATCTGGACGATGTGGCCGTAAAGGCTCAAAACTCCCTGATCGATACGGGTAATATCATATTGGATCTCATAAGAAAATGGCGTAAACACATTGGAAGTTTTATAGAAGTTTTCGGCTTCCGCAAGCACCTCGGTGGAGGCGGATCTTGTTTGTTCATTACGGTTGGTAAAATCCATAATGATCTTATCTGAAACATCCCGATCCGGCAGAACAGGATAAATCGTCTGATAGGAATAGGTGAAAATAAGAGTATTATCCTCAGCGTGGTATGATTCGGTGGTAATGGGCAGGGATGCCGTGTACATATTTTCGATCACCGGCTCTACATCAGGAACCGTAGGCTCTGTTGTAGGGCTGGTTGCCGGGGGTTCGGTGGCAGGATCGGTGGTATTGGGCTGCTTCGATGCAGGGTTGCAGGCTGACAGGCAGGCTGTCAGAGCAAGCATCAGAGCTAAGATACGGTATTTTTTCATATAGCATACCTCCAAGGGTAGAAATTGTGGTTTTTTGACATTATATCATAGGTTTTTCCGATATTCAACTGCAAATTCTTTGCTTGACAAACACTTCCTATAAATGATAAAATAAACAAAACTGAATATCGCTGTGAACAGAAAGAGTAGCAGAGTGAAAAATGCTTTAGAGAGTTTGGGCCGCAGGCTGAAAGCCCGAATGTATTTTATCTGTGAAAGTGCGTCTGGGAGCGAATTAATTTTTAAGTGATAAAAAAGAGTGGAACCGCGAGTATTGAACCCGCCTCTTGTACCAAACCGGTGCAGGAGGTATTTTATTTTTCAGGAGGAAGCTATGTATCTTTATAATTCTTTAACTCATAAAAAGGAACTGTTTCAGCCCAATGATCCAAATCTTGTAAAAATGTATACCTGTGGCCCTACAGTGTACCATTACGCCCATATCGGCAATCTGCGCACCTACATTATGGAGGATGTGCTGGAAAAGGCACTGCGTTATACTGGATATAATGTAAAGCGTGTTATGAATATCACCGATGTCGGCCATTTGGCATCTGATGCCGATACCGGCGAGGATAAAATGCTGAAAGGTGCCAAGCGTGAGAATAAAACCGTAATGCAGATCGCACAGTATTATACAGACGCATTTTTTGCTGACTGTGAAAAGCTGAACATCAAAAAGCCAGAGGTGGTTGAGCCTGCCACCAACTGCATTGCGGAATATATTGAGATGGTTCAGCGGCTTTTGGATAACGGAAAAGCCTATTTTGCAGGCGGTAACGTGTACTTTGATACCTCTAAGCTGGGGCAGTACTATGTGTTCAACGATCACGATGAGGAAGACCTGGCAGTTGGCGTCCGGGAAGGCGTTGAGGAGGATACTAACAAGAAAAACCGTAATGATTTTGTTCTTTGGTTCACAAAATCCAAGTTTGAGGATCAGGCGCTGAAATGGGATTCTCCCTGGGGTGTTGGTTACCCCGGATGGCACATTGAATGTTCCTGTATTTCTATGAAGCACTTGGGCGAGGATCTGGATATTCACTGCGGCGGCATCGACAATGCATTCCCTCACCACACCAATGAAATTGCCCAATCGGAGAGCTATTTGGGGCACAAATGGTGTAACTACTGGTTCCACGTTCACCATTTAAATACCGATGGCGGCAAGATGTCAAAGTCTAAGGGTGAATTTTTGACTGTCAGCCTGCTGGAACAAAAGGGCTATGATCCTATGGCGTACCGTCTGTTCTGCCTGCAAAGCCATTATCGCAGGAATCTGGTTTTTAGCTGGGAGAACTTGGATAATGCTGTAACCGCCTACGATAAGCTGATTGCCAAAATTGCGGCACTGTCTGGTAACGGTGAGGTGGATCAACAGGCTTTTGATGCCTTGAAGGAGCGCTTTGTCAATGCCCTGAACGGCGATCTGAACACTTCTGTTGCAGTCACTGCTATGTATGATGTCCTTAAGGCAAAAACAAACGATGCAACAAAGCTGGCAGCATTGCGGGATTTTGACCAGGTGCTTTGCCTGAATTTGATTGATGCAGCTGAAGAGCTCCGTCAAAAGCAAAAGGCCGAGGAGGAAATGTCGGCTGACCCGGAGATCGATGCCCTGGTAGCTGCCCGAACTGAGGCAAAAAAAGCAAAGAATTTCACGGAAGCTGACCGCATTCGTGATGAGCTGAAAGCTCGTGGAATTGAAATCATTGATACCCCCCAGGGTACAAAATGGAGAAAAGTATGAAGCTTTTGATTTTGGATGGCAATAGTGTTATCAACCGTGCGTATTTCGGCGTAAAGCCTTTAACTACCCGGGATGGTCTATACACCCACGCGATCTATGGCTTTTTAAACATTTTGGAGCGGATGGAGAAGGAGGAACAGCCTGAGGCTGTCTGCGTTGCCTTTGACCTCCATGGGCCAACCTTCCGACACGAAAAATATGACGGCTATAAGGCCACCCGCCACGGTATGCCTGAAGAGCTGGCTATGCAGATGCCGGTGATGAAGCAGGTTTTGACCGCTATGAACATCCCCATTTATGAATGCCAGGGCTGGGAAGCGGATGATATTATCGGTACAGTGGGTAAGGTCTGCGGCAATCATGATTGGGAATGTGTGATCGTTACCGGTGACCGGGACAGCCTGCAGCTTATTGATGAACACGTTCGGGTGAAGCTGGTGATCTCCCGCCCCGGGCAAACCACGGCAACACTGTACGACACGGAAAAATTCCGGGAAGAATATGGCTTTGAGCCGAAAAAAATGATCGACCTGAAGGCGCTGATGGGGGATAGCTCCGATAATATCCCCGGTGTTGCCGGTGTAGGCCCCAAAACCGCTACTGAGCTTCTTTTGAAATTCGGTTCGCTGGATGGGGTATATGAAAACCTGGATGATCCCTCTATCCGTCCCAAGCTGAGGGAAAAGCTGGAGCAGGGGAGGGAGAGCGCATATCTTTCCTACGATCTTGCTACCATTCGTCTGACTGCGCCGATCGACTTTGAACCCAAAGATGCCATTATCCAGCCCTATAATAAGCCGGAGCTGTACAGCTTGTTCCAACGGCTGGAATTTGTGCGGCTGATTGATAAGTATAACCTCCGCGGGGCGGCGGTGGAAGCCCCGAAATGTACCTGTAAAGGGGTAAAACTGCCTGTAAAGGATGGGCTGCCTGATAGCTGCTGCGCTTATGCATTATATATTGCGCCGGACAGCAGCGTAGGTATTGCCTGGGATGGCGGTGTTTGCGCACTGACACCCATGGAAACGATGTTTTTGGACGGTTTCCTGTCACAGGACTGCCACGTGATCTGTCATGATGTAAAATCGACCTTGCACAGATTGCAGGAAATGGCGCTACCCTTACCCAAATTTCAATTTGATACAGCCCTTGCAGCCTATGACCTGAATCCCTCCCAGTCGGATTATCCCGTTTCCAAGCTTGCTACCACCTTTTTGGGAAGCAGTGTGGACGATGGGGATGCTGCCGGATGTGCTGAGGCACTTTGGAATCTGCAAAGTGTGCTATATGATGAATTGCAGAAAACGGATATGCTCAAGCTGTATGAACAGATCGAGCTGCCCCTTTGCCGTGTTCTTTTTGAGATGGAACGGGAAGGCGTTGCCATTGACCGGGATCAGCTTGCTCAATTTGGTGAAATGCTGACTCAGCGCATTGATGATTGTGAAAAACTGATATTTGGCTATTCCGAGGAGCCCTTTAATATCAATTCCACGAAGCAGTTGGGAGAATTGCTGTTTGAAAAGCTGAATCTTCCTGTTATCAAGAAAACAAAAACCGGCTACTCCACCAATGCGGATGTGCTGGAAAAGCTAAAGGGAAAGCATCCAATCATTCCTGCCATTATGGATTATCGACTGCTTACTAAGCTGAAATCCACCTATGCCGACGGCCTTTTGAAGGTCATAGAGGATGATGGACGCATCCGCACTACTTTTCAGAATTTGGTGACGGCTACCGGCCGTCTATCCTCCACAGAGCCGAATTTGCAGAATATTCCTGTTCGCACCGATCTTGGGGCAGAGATACGAAAAATGTTCGTACCCAAGCCGGGCTGTGTATTTGTGGATGCGGATTACAGCCAGATCGAGCTGCGGGTGCTTGCCCATATAGCCCAGGATGATGTTATGCGTCAGGCATTTATCAGCGGTATGGACATTCATACGGTTACCGCCTCACAGGTATTTCACGTTGCGCCGGATCAGGTGACTGCATTGCAGCGCCGTCACGCAAAAGCGGTCAATTTTGGAATTGTATACGGTATTTCTGAGTTTTCTCTTTCTGAGGATATCGGTGTCAGCCGTTATGAAGCCAGAGATTATATCAATAGCTACCTGGCAAATTACCGGGGTGTCCGGGATTATATGAAGCAGGTGGTGGAGGATGCAAGACGTATCGGTTACACCACAACAATATTCGGGCGCAGACGGTATATCCCGGAGCTTTCCAGCTCCAATTTCAACATTCGTCAGGGTGCGGAGCGTATTGCGCTTAACACCCCCATTCAGGGCACTGCCGCCGATCTGATCAAGCTGGCAATGATCCGTGTTCACAATGCTTTGCAGGCGCACTATCCTGATGCTAAGCTTATTTTGCAGGTGCACGATGAATTGATCGTAGAATGCCCGGAGGATATGGCATCGGATGTAGCAAAGCTGGTCAGCTCAGAAATGGAGCAGGTGGCATCACTTAGTGTTCCGCTGGTTGCTGACGCCAAATGGGGAAAAAGCTGGTACGAGGCAAAATAATGGAAATCAGAAAAATGCAAAAGGAGGATATCCTCCAGCTTGCGGAGCTGGAAAAGCTTTGCTTTTCCGACCCCTGGAGTGTCTCCGCCTTTGAATATGAGTTAAATAACCCCCTGTCACTTTGGCTTGTGGCGGTATCCGGGGAAACGGTTGCAGGCTATGTTGGTTCTCAAACCGTGATCGATGAATCGGATATGATGAATATTGCGGTAGCGCCCGCCTTTCGCCGGCAGGGTATTGCCAAAAGATTGATCGATTCCCTGATCCTCGGTTTACAGGAACGGGGGTCACATACTTTGACATTGGAGGTTCGATCTTCCAATGAGCCTGCCATTTCACTGTACCGTCAGCTTGGCTTTATTCAGGTGGGACGGCGACCCAATTACTACCGAAATCCCAAAGAGGATGCCCTGATTTTACGAAAGGAGTGGTCTTGATGCGTATATTGGCTGTGGAATCTTCCTGCGATGAAACCGCCGTCGCCATAGTAGAGGACGGCAGAAGGGTATTAATTGACTGCATCGCATCTCAGGTGGATCTGCATCGGATCTACGGCGGCGTTGTGCCGGAGATTGCTTCCCGTAAGCATATTGAGGCCATTTACGGTCTTGCGGATCAGGCGCTTCAAAACACCGGGCTGACACGGGGGGATATTGATGCCGTTGCTGTGACTTACGCACCTGGATTGATCGGCGCTGTCCTTGTAGGCGTAAATTTCGCCAAAGCGGCTGCTTTGGCGATGAATAAGCCCTTGATTCCTGTGCATCATATCCGCGGTCATATTGCCGCCAACTATTTGGCGTTTCCTGAATTGAAACCACCCTTTTTGTGCCTGGTGGTTTCCGGCGGTCATACACTGATCGTGGATGTAAAAGATTATACCAAGATGGAAATTTTGGGTACGACCCTGGATGATGCGGCAGGGGAGTGCTTTGATAAGGTCGCCCGTGTGCTGGGAATGCCCTATCCAGGCGGTGCCGCATTGGATAAAGCGGCGCAATCCGGTGATGAGAGCAAATACTCCTTGCCCCGCTCCAAGCCAGGTGTGAATCCCTATGATATGAGCTTTTCTGGCCTGAAAACCGCTGCGCTGAATCTTATTCACCATGCGGAGCAGATAGGGGAGGAGCTGGATATTCCCAGCCTGTGTGCTGCTTTTTCCGGGGCAGTTTCCGATACCCTGATCCCCAAAGTGATCCAGGCAATAAAACAGACCGGCTATCAGCAGCTTGCTGTTGCAGGCGGCGTAGCAGCCAATTCCCGGATCCGGGGAGATTTGACAAAGGCTGCGCAGCAGCTTGGGGTCAAGCTCTATATGCCACCGCTGTCGCTGTGCGGTGACAATGCGGCAATGATCGGTGCACAAGGGTATTACGAGTATTTGGCTGGCAATATTGCTGATATGAACTTAAATGCCTACGCCACGAAATCTATTTTGGGAGAAACACTTTAATATAGAATGCAGGAGGATAAAAACCTCCTGCATTTTTTTAAGAATTATCTTGAAATAGTTGGAATTTTGTATACAATACTTATGTTAACACAGTATTCTTTAAAAGTAAGAGACTTAAAAGTTCTGTGTTTCCGGATTTTTTGATCTTTTTGATAATTTATTAACATAAGGCAGCCTGACTACCTGTGGAAAACTCTGTGGAATGTGTGAATAAATTGCTGTATATTTATGAAAACTTGTTTTTATGTAAACTATTTTTGCGGTTTTCCACAGAAAAACCTCTAACTTTTTAAAAAATTGATATTTAATATCAGACGATAAATGAAGGAATTCTTACAATATTTTTTGGGGAAGTGATAGTATTGTTTCAGGTCATAACATCTGTAAAGCAGCTAAATTTCGGACAGCTTTGCAATGTATATGCGGATGAGCTGATCCGTGCCGGCAAGCTCAATTATCCTAACTTAAATCCTAATATGCAGTTACTGGAGGCAGAGCAGGATTTTTATTATTTTCTAAAGAGTTTTCTGAGAAAAATGAACGAATATTGTTTTGTATGGCAGGTTGACGGTATGTATCAAAGCGCACTGAGAATCGAACCGTATAAGGACGGCGTTATTCTTACCGGGCTGCAAACCGCACCTGAAAGCCGAAGAAATGGCTATGCAAAAGCCTTGCTTGAGAACACCCTTGCCTATCTTTCGCATGCTGGCATCACACAGGTATATTCTCATATTCGCAACGATAATATTCCCTCCATATATCTTCATTTAACCGCTGGATTTCTAAAAATATCCGATTATGCTGCCTATATCGACGGTTCTGTGGATCAACGTTCCGCAACCTATCTGAAACATATATGAAAAATGCAGTTCCATAGGGAACTGCATTTTTTAGCCATATTTTTCGATCAAATAGAGCATCGCAATTTTGTATCCCTCGATGCCTTGTCCCTGAACAGTTTTTTCACAGTACATTCCGGGATAGGAGATTTGGCGGAAGGATTCTCTTTCGCTGACCTTGGAGATGTGCACCTCCACCGCTGGGATAGAAACCGCTTTCAGGGCATCCAAAATGGCAACCGATGTATGAGTGTATCCCCCAGGATTGATCACAATACCGTCAAAAACACCGTAGGCAGCTTGGATCTCATCAATAATAGCACCTTCGTGATTGGACTGAAAATGCTTGCAGAAAATGTTTTTCTCCTTTGCCGTGGTGTCGATCAGCTTTAAAAGCTCCTGATAACTGTTTTTTCCATAGACAGCAGGCTCCCGGATACCAAGCATATTGATGTTTGGGCCATTGATCACCAGTATGTTCATTCCGTTTCCTCCAGTTTTGAGAGAATTCTTGTAGCTGTTTCAGTAGGTGTGGAATCGTTATTCACGGTTATATCTGCAAATTTTTCGTACATAGGCTTACGTGTTTCGAACATTTGGAGCAGATCCGTGGTCAGTGAAAGGGGTCTTCCATCAGTGGGAAGCTCTGCGATATTCCGCTTGATCCATACAATGGTACCGTTTTGCCGCAAAAGGGGAAGATTCTCCTGCCTTGTGACGCAGCCGCCGCCGGTTGCAATCACCATACCTGACTGCTTTCCAAGCTCTGATAATACTTTTGTTTCTATCTTCCGGAATCCTTCCTCTTGCTGATTCTGAAATATCTCAGGAATGGTGCATCCGGCATGTATTTCGATCTGTGCGTCAGCATCTACAAATTTTTTGCCAAGCTGCTGCGCCAAAAGCGCTCCCACCGTGGATTTACCGCATCCGGGCATACCGATCAGAACGATGTTCTCCATATTTCTTTTTATAGCTTTGTAGATGTGCGCGATTTTATTATCACTGATATTTTCACCGGTGAACCACTCAGCGCTTTCTTTTGCCTGTGCCACCAGCATCCACAGGCCGTTTTCTGTGGGGATCCCACGCTGCTGGGCGTCCAAGATCAGCTTTGTCCTGGCAGGATTATATATCAGATCCAAAACACCTTCCAAATTGGGAAACAGATTAAGAGATACAGGTGAGATTCCGGTATTTGGGTACATTCCCACCGGGGTGGCATTGACGATTACGGCACAGTCAGCGTGTTTATTAAGGTTTTCATAGTTATTCTCTCCGCTGCGGGATATCACCACCACCTGAGCACCCAATTCCTTCATAACGGCACAGACCGTATTGGACGCGCCGTCGCTGCCAAGAACCAAAACTTTTTTATTTCTGTACGCGACAGGAAGACGCTGTGCCATAGACTGAAAGCCAAAATAATCTGTATTGTGTCCGATCAGCGTACCGTCACTTCGTTTGACAATGGTGTTGACAGCCCCCATTTTCTTTGCCTGCGGAGAAAGCTCCCGGCAATAAGGGATCACAGATTTTTTGTAGGGGATGGTAACATTCAGCCCTTGAAATGTACCGTTAAGCAAAAAATCCTCCAGTTCCTCACCGGAGCGTTCAAACAGATCATAGCGGTAGGTTCCTAATTGCTGATGAATTTGAGGGGAGTAGCTGTGGCTGAGCTTTTTACCCAGTAAACCGCAAATCATTATACCACCTCAGTATAGCTTCCTAAATATTTAAATTCCTCACACATATCATCCAATTCGCACATAAGCTGCACAAATTCTTCGGAATAGATGGATGTTTCCAAATCAAAATAGAACATAAACTCAAAATCACGGTCAGGGATGGGACGGGATTCCAGCTTAGTCACATTGATACCAAGAACGTACATTCTCGCCAAAACCTTGTATAGCGCACCGGGCTTGTGGGACAGCACCATCATAATGCTGGTTTTGTCAGAGCCGGGGTAGATCTCCAATTTTTTGCTGATACAAATGAACCGGGTGCGGTTGTTGCCCTTGTCCTGAATGCTGTCGGCCAGGCAATCCAAATTATAAAGCTCCTCGCAGTTGCGGCTGGAGATGGCAGCAACGTCCATTCTGCCGGATTCAGCCACTTTTTGCGCAGCCACAGCCGTATTTTCAACGGGGATAATCTTCACGCCGGGAAGTGTATTGAGGAAATCAGAGCATTGGTTAATTGCCTGCTCATGGGAATAGATCTCCTGCACATCGGAA
>JAFTTQ010000086.1 GCA_017466665.1 Oscillospiraceae bacterium | reverse complement strand
TTGGGGGAGCTGTCAGCGTAGCTGACTGAGAGGGCAAAATACCTAAAAGCCCTCTCCGTCAGCCCTTACGGGCTGCCACCTCTCCCATAGGGAGAGGGTGTACGCATTATCGAGGTTAGTAAGATAAATTCCATTTTATTTTTGCAGGCAGAGGGTGAACCTCTGCCTGTTTTGTCGAAAGGGGTTGATTTTTGTCTGATATGATGGTAGAATAGCGCTGCTATCCTGAAATGAAGCGGAAAGAAGGTAACCCCTTATGATAGCGGAGATCATAGAGATCCTGGATGCGGAAATGGCAGAGCCGGGATTGTACGGTTGGTTTCATAATCTGTGGCTGATCATTACCACAGCCGCAACGATCCTTCTATGCAAATTGTTCGGTAAGGGAACACCCAAGCAGGTCTGTGCAGTGGTTTTGACTGTGGCGCTGGCTGTGACCCTTTTGGAAGTTTATAAGCAGATCAATTACACCTTTACTGTGGACGATCAGGGGAATATCGAAGCGGATTATGAGTGGTACGCGTTTCCGTTCCAGTTCTGCTCCACACCGATGTATGTGGGATTGCTGGCCGGTATTATCCGCAAGGGCAGGATCCACAGAGCACTCTGTGCATACCTGGCCACCTATGCGGTGTTTGCGGGTGCGGCGGTGATGGCATACCCTGCGGATGTATTTATTAAAACCATTGGCATCAATATCCAAACTATGGTGTGCCACGGTTCTATGATTACGGTGGGCGTATATCTGCTGTATACCGGCTATGTAAAGGTAGAGCATAAAACCATCCTCAGAGCCATGCCGGTGTTTGCTGCTGCAGTGGTGTTGGCGGCGGTGATGAACGAGATCGCCCATATGACCGGACTTTTGGAAACAGATACCTTTAATATGTTCTTTATCAGCCCCTACTGCGAATCCACCTTGCCGGTCTACGGCCCTGTCCATGAGGCAGTTCCGTTCCCGCTGAATCTGATCATTTATATCCTTGGCTTTACCGCCGCAGCATATGTGATTTTGCTACTGGCGATGGGGGTTAAGAAAATCGGTCAAAAATCCAATAAGCAAGCGATTGCTGCATAAAAAATCTCCCTGCTTTTACAGCAGGGAGATTTTGATATGTAGGGTATCTTACTTCAGCAGCTTGAAGTAGTCCAGGCAGGACAGAACGATGCCCACCAGCACATACAGATCAACGATAGCGCCGACCAGGCCAATGATGATGTTCAGAACAGGGATACCGGACAGCAGACCGATAACAACACCTGCCAAAATACCTACCACCAGATAAATGATGACGTTGATCAGCAGCGCAACCAGATCCTTCTTTTCCTGGAAGGAGAAGGGGAAGTATTTTTTCAGCATATCCATATTTTTTACCTCCTTTTTATGTATTGGATGATATTATTATACAAACAGAAAAAGAAATATGCAATATGTAAAAATACAATTTTTTGATAAGATACAGGAAAATTCAACTACCTCTGAAATGACAAATTGGAATTTACTTTAGAAGGAGTAGGGAACGCTGCCCTCAGCGTTTCGCAAATGTTTTCGACCTCGATGGTCGACAATATTTCAATTTTATCATTCTTTAAAACAAAATCAGCCTATTGAGGTCTGATTTTGTTACGGAGCGCTGAGGCCAGCGCTCCCTACGCGTGAAAGGGAGATAGTAAGCTAAACAATAGGGCACCTCTAAAAACTCCTTTTTGCCGGGATGCCCAATCTTTTGACCCAACTTTTCAGTTTGCAAAACTTGAAATACACCAAGTATTCCGGCGTTTTTCAAATTTTAATTTGTGCCAAAATCTTGGGGCACCCGACTAAAAATCAGTTTTTAGAGGTGCCCAATAATTTCCTGGTTGTTTTCTTTTTTGGAATTATGTATAATATAAAAAACATGAAGGGGTGTGTTACCATGGAATACAGGCAGCTTGGCAAAACCGGGCTACAAATCTCCCGTCTTGGCTTTGGCGGGATTCCCATTCAAAAGACCAGTGCCGAGGAAACAAAGACCTTACTGCGATATTTGATGGAACAGGGCGTTAATTATATTGACACCGCCCGGGCTTATACCGTCAGTGAGGAATACATCGGCTATGCCCTCCAAGGCGTGCGAGACCGCTTTGTACTTGCCACCAAGAGTATGGCACGGACAGCGGAGGCGATGGCGAAGGATATTGATATCAGCCTTTCCAATTTGCAGACCGATCATATCGACTTGTATCAGATCCATAACCCCAACGCCAATGACTTAGAGAAGGTGATTGCCCCCGGCGGTGCGCTGGAGGCATTGCAGGCGGCAAAGAAGGCTGGCAAGATCGGGCACATCGGCATTACCCTGCATTCCGTAGAGCTGTTCCAAAGGGCGGTGGACTTCGATTGGGTGGAAACGATCATGTTCCCCTATAACATTGTGGAAACACAGGGTGAGGCGCTGATCACTCAATGCGCAGAAAAGAATATTGGCTTTATTGCTATGAAGCCTCTGGCAGGCGGTGCTATCGACGATGGAAAAACAGCCATTCGTTACATTGTCTCGAACCCTGCTGTTACAGTGGTCATTCCCGGCATGGCAACAATCACCGAGGCTGAACAAAATATCCGCTCAGCCGGCAATACTTCCCCATTGACAGAAACGGAGCAAAGCACCGTGGAAGCCATTGGCAAAAGCTTGGGGAGCAATTTCTGCCGCCGGTGCAACTACTGCGCGCCCTGTGCGGTTGGGATCAATATTCCCGTTATGTTCCTGCTGGAGGGCTATTATAACCGCTATGATCTGAAGGACTGGGCAAAAATGCGTTATGCCGCCACAGAGCATAGGGCATCCGACTGTATTGGCTGCGGTGCCTGTGAACCCCGCTGCCCTTATAACCTGCCGATCCGTGAGATGATGAAAAACGTAACGAAGATATTTGAAGCGTAATAAGCACAATGTATCGTACAACGGTGTCATTGCGAGGCGCAAAGCGCCGTGGCAATCTCATAGTAGGCGGTTACTTCGTACCAAGAGATTCCCACGCCGGCATAGCCTGGTGGGAATAAACTAAACATTCTAAAAGCATCCCTGCTTGGTGAAACCAAACAGGGATGCTTTTGTATCCTATCAGATCTCCAGATCCATTTCGCTGATGACAGCGGCGCAGCGGGGGCAAAGACCCTCGGCATTTGCCTGCAGGCTGTGCATCCAGCAGCGGGGGCACTTTTCGCCCTTTGCCTCGGTAACACCCACAGTCAGAGCAGGGAAGTTGGTGCCATTTTCCTTGGTGGCGTTTTCGGGAATCTCCTCCCAATCGCAGGAGGAAACAATGAAAATCTCCGCCAAATTCAAGCCCTCACAGGCATTTTTGGCAGCTTCGTCACCCCAAAGACTGACATGGGCTTCCAGTGCCTTGCCGATCCGCTTGTCCGCACGGGCAAGCTCCAGAACGCCGTTGACGTCCTGACGCACCTTCATAACGGCTGCCCATTTTTCCATAGCCTCCTGGCTAAGCAAATAACCGTCACAGTTTTCAGGCATCTGATTGAGCAGTACATTGCGGCCATCGTCCGTGCTGCGATGGGGCATAGACTGCCAGATCTCATCACAGGTGAAGGCAAGGATGGGGGCAAACAGCTTTGCCATAGCATCCAGAATCAGGAACAGGGCACTTTGGGCGCTGCGGCGGCGCAGACCGTCCTTTGCCTCACAGTACAGCCGATCCTTGATAATATCCAGATAGAAGCTGGAAAGCTCCACAACGCAGAAATCGTTGATGGCGTGGGCAACTACATGGAACTCATAGCTGTTGTATGCCTTGCGTACAGTTTTGATCAGGCTGTCCAGCTTGGTCAGGGCCCACTTGTCCAGCTCCTCCATATCCTCGACAGCCACCAGGTTGTCGGGATCAAAGCCGTCCAGGTTACCCAGGCAGTACCGGGCAGTGTTGCGGAATTTCAGGTAATTCTGTGCCACCTGCTTTACGATTTCCTTGGAGCAGCGCACATCGGCGTGGTAGTCAGAGGAGCCTGCCCACAGGCGGATAATATCAGCGCCAAAGTCCTTAATAAGGTCAGCGGGGTCAATACCGTTGCCAAGACTCTTGTGCATAGCCTTGCCCTGACCGTCAACGACCCAGCCGTGGGTCAGAACCTGCTTGAAGGGTGCGCCACCCCCCAGTGCGCCGACAGATGTCAGCAAGCTGGATTGGAACCAACCACGGTACTGGTCAGCACCTTCAATATACACATCGGCAGGCCAAAGCTCCGGGGTGCGGGTCATCAGGGACGCATAATGGGTAGAGCCGGAGTCAAACCAGCCGTCCAGAGTGTCGGTTTCCTTATCAAAGGAAGTGCCGCCGCAGTGGGGACAGGTGAAGCCTTCGGGAATCAACTCGCTGGCTTCTTTTTCAAACCATACATTGGAACCGTATTCTTCAAACAGCTTGGAGATATGGTCAATGGATGCTTCTGTGGAAACCGGCTTGCCGCAATCCTTGCAGTAGAACACAGGGATGGGCAGACCCCAGCGGCGCTGACGGGAGATACACCAGTCGGCACGCTCCCGGATCATACTGACCATCCGTTCGCCGCCCCAGGCGGGGAACCACTGCACATTTTCAATCGCCTTGACCGCATCGTCCTTGAAGGCCTCCACAGAGCAGAACCACTGGGGCGTTGCCCGGAAGATGATGGGCTTCTTGCAGCGGTCATGATGGGGATAGGAGTGGACAATATCCTCGGATGCAAAGAGCATACCGCTCTCCTTCATATCCGCCAAAATGATGGGATTACTCTCATCGGTTTTTAGTCCTGCGTATTTGCCGGCGTAGTCAGTGTGGCGGCCATAGTCATCCACAGGCACCACAAGATCCATACCGTAGCGCATACAGGTCTGATAGTCGTCAGCACCAAAGCCGGGGGCAGTGTGGACACAGCCGGTACCGGAGTCCATGGTGACATACTCAGCCCACACCAGGCGGGAGGTTTTGTCCAGGAAGGGATGCTTGGCCAGCATGTTTTCAAAGAAGGCGCCGGGGTAGGTGGCCAGCACTTCGTAGTTTTCAAAGCCGCCCTGCTTCATGGTCTTTTC
>JAFTTQ010000085.1 GCA_017466665.1 Oscillospiraceae bacterium | reverse complement strand
TTTATTAGGACCGATGTGCCTCAATCGGCCCCTACGGTTTGTGCGCTAAACAATAATTTACAGCCTTTTAAAAAATTACTATTGTGCATTTTGGGTATTCTATGATATAATAAATAGATAAAATGCGGAGGAATGTGCTTTGGAACTGCAAGAGAAGATTCAGGAGCGGGCAGTCCTTGTGGGGCTGAACGCCGACTGCTTTACAAAAGAACAAACTGCCACCGATGAGACCTTGGAGGAATTGGAGGCACTTCTGGAAACCGCAGGTGGTTTTTGCACCGTAAAGGTGCTGCAAAACCGCCATGCGCCCGATGCCCACAGCTTTATCGGTGAGGGAAAGGCCCAGGAGGTTCGGATGCTGATCGAAGCCACCGAATCGACGATGGCGCTGTTTGATAATGAGCTTTCTCCCGGGCATATCCGTGCCTTGGAGGAGATTTTGGGCGTGACGGTATTGGATCGCTCAGCCCTGATCCTGGATATTTTTGCCCAGCGTGCCAAGACAAAGGAAGGCCGCCTTCAGGTGGAGCTTGCCCAGTATAAATATTTGCTGCCAAGGCTTTCCGGTATGGGGAAAAGCCTGTCTCGGCAGGGTGGCGGCATTGGCACAAGAGGCCCCGGTGAAACGAAGCTAGAATCCGACCGCCGTCATATTCGGGAGCGGGTGAGCCGCCTGCAGGCGGAATTGGAGCAGGTGCGTCAGGTGCGGGCGGTGCAGCGGGATCGGAGAATGAAAAACTCCGTGCCGGTGGTTGCCATTGTGGGATATACCAACGCAGGAAAATCCACGCTGCTGAATAAATTGACCGGTGCGGGCATTCCTGCCAATAACCGGCTGTTTGATACCTTGGATACCACCTCTCGTCAGCTTACGGTGTCTGACAATTTGGATGTGATACTTTCCGATACTGTCGGCTTTATCGCAAAATTGCCGCACCACTTGGTGGATGCCTTCCGGGCAACCCTGGAGGAGCTGGAATATGCCGACCTTCTGCTACACGTCAGTGATTCCTCCGATCCCAACCGCCAGGAGCATATTCAGGTGGTAGAAAGCCTGATCTCCAAGCTGGCAAAGCCGGGAACAAAGGTTCTGCAATGCTATAATAAGGCTGATTTGGTCGAAAAAGAAGATATTCCCATCGGTGAGGATATTGTTCGGATCTCCGCAGCCAATGGCGAGGGAATGGATGCGCTTTTAAAAGCTATTGAAAGGGCTTTGGGCCACAGCCGCCACCATATTCAGGTGACCCTGCCTTATTCTATGGGCGGTATGGTGGAAACGCTGCACAGCAGCGCCCAGGTCTTGAACGTGGACTATACCGGCGATGGAATCCTGGTGGAAACCATCGTAGACCCCATTTTGTACGGCAAATTGCGAAATTATATAACTGCTGAACAGTAGGGGCGGATGCCCACATCCGCCCTGAATACAGGCAGTCAAAAGGAAGTGAGCAGTGTGGAGGAATATCTGGTGCCGACCGCCTTTGGCGAGGATGAATTTGTGGAGAAAAAATCCCGGTTCATCGGAAGAATATGGCCTGTGGAAACAGAAGCCGAGGCGTTGGAACGGATCGCTGAAATGAAAAAACAGCACTATGATGCCACCCACAACTGCTGGGCTTATGTTATTAAGGACGGTGCGGTGCGGTTTTCTGACGACGGTGAACCCGGCGGTACAGCCGGTATGCCCATGGTGCAGGTGCTGCAAAAGGAACAGCTATACAATGTAGTTTGTGTGGTGACCCGGTATTTTGGCGGCACGCTTTTGGGCGCGGGGGGATTGGTTCGTGCCTATACAAAGGGTGCGAAGATCGCCATTGATGCCGCCGGAAAATCAATGAAACGGGTATGGTCGGTGATCTATTTGCCCATTGCCTATACATTTTATGAAAGAGTCAAGCTGGAGATTGCCGCCTTTGATGGGGTGATCCGGGATACCCAGTTCGGTGCTGAGGTGGAGCTGGAAATTTTGATAGCCCGTGGGCAGGCGCAGGCGTTTCTAGACCGCATTGTGGATATGACCGCCGGGCAGGCTGAGGGAATGGAAACCGGGCAGGAATACCGGGCATTTCCCATTTCAGGAAGGGAGCAGGCAGAATGACGGATATGAAGAAGCTGTTTGAACAGCAGGAGCATCTCCGGCTGGATAATAAAGCGGCATTTTCTGATGAGACCCGTGGCAGACTGCGCCCGGAGCCAGAGCAGGAAAACGATGTCCGCACAGCCTTCCAGCGGGATACAGACCGTATCGTACATTGCAAATCCTTTCGCCGCCTGATGCATAAGACCCAGGTGTTTTTAAACCCTGAGGGTGACCACTACCGTACCCGGATGACCCATACCATTGAGGTCGCCCGGATCGCCAGAACCATTGCCCGGGCACTCAATTTAAATGAGGATTTGGCAGAAGCCATTGCTATGGGCCACGATTTGGGGCATACGCCCTTCGGTCACGCCGGTGAGGGCGCACTCAGCGCCTGTATCGGTCACGAATTCCGCCATAATGAGCAGAGCCTTCGGGTGGTGGATGTTTTGGAGAAGGACGGTCAGGGGCTGAACCTGACCTACGAAGTCCGTATGGGCATATTGGGGCACACCGGCGCACGGATCCCGGAAACACTGGAGGGGCAGATCGTCCGCCGTTCCGACCAGATCGCCTATGTCAATCACGATATAGATGATGCCATTCGTGCCGGCATTTTAAAGGATTCCGATATTCCCAGATCTATCTGCATCACTCTGGGCGACCATCATAGCCAGCGGATCAATACCCTGGTGTGCGATATGATCCTGTCTTCCCGGGAAGCCGGCAGCATCGTGCTGTCCCCGGCTGTGGATCAAGCGTTGAAGGAATTGCGTGCTTTTATGTTTGAAAAGGTATACCGCAATCCCATTGCCAAGGGGCAGGAGATCAAGGCGCAGGATATGCTCAAGCGCCTGTATGAGTATTATTTTAATCGTCCGGAGGCACTTCCGGAGGATTTTCAGCCCCAGCTCAGCTTTGATGGGATGGAGCGTACTGTTTGCGATTATATAGCCGGTATGACCGATAATTACGCGGTGGACAAGTATACCGAGCTGTTTATTCCTATGGGCTGGCACGTCCGTGGATGATCTTGAAACTGAAAATTTTAGAAAGGAGAGAAGGAAATGGCATTTCCTCCGTCGTTTATTGATGAGCTGATTGCCCGTAATCCCATTGAGGATGTGGTAGGTCAGCGTGTAAATCTGCGCCGCTCAGGTGCCAATATGTTTGGACTTTGTCCTTTTCACGGAGAGAAGACAGCCTCCTTCTCCGTAGCCCCTGATAAGGGCATCTACTATTGCTTTGGCTGTCATAAGGGCGGCGGCGTGATCAACTTTGTGATGGAGCTGGAGGGCTTAAGCTATCCCGATGCCGTCCGCAATTTGGCAAAGCGGTGCGGTATGGAGGTACCTGAGGACGAGCAGTATCAAAGCCGTTATCAGGCGCAGGAGCGGCTTTGGGCACTGCATAAGGAGGCTGCCCGGTTTTTCCACAGCCAGCTTTATGCCCCCATTGGAAAAAATGCATTGAACTATGCCATTGGCCGGGGAATGCCCAAATCCACGTTAACGAAATTTGGCGTTGGCTATGCCCCGGATAGCTGGGATATGCTTGTAAAAGCGATGCAAGCCAAGGGCTACACCAAGCAGGAGCTGATCGATTCCGGCCTTGTGACGGAATCAAAGAAAAACGGCAATATTTTCGACCGTTTCCGGGATCGCCTGATGTTTCCTATCATTGACATCCGTGGCAATGTAATCGGCTTTGGCGGAAGAATTATGAATAATAACGATCCCAATGCCGCCAAGTACTTAAACTCCCCGGAGACACTGATCTTCAATAAGCGTAAAAATCTCTTTGCGTTGAATTATGCCAAAAAGAGCAAGCTGGGCTACCTGATCTTGGTGGAGGGCTATATGGATGCCATTGCCCTGCACCAGTACGGCTTTGACTGCGCCGTTGCATCTCTTGGAACGTCCTTGACAGAGGAGCACGCGGTTCTGATCAGCCGGTATGTGGAGCAGGTGGTTTTGATCTACGACGGCGACGAAGCCGGTCAGCGAGCCACCCGCCGCGCCATTCCCATTTTGGAAAAGGCGGGTATTCGGGTCAAGGTGCTGCAAATGAAGGATGCCAAGGATCCTGATGAATATTTGAAAAAATTCGGTGCCGACAAATTCCGGCTTTTACTGGAGGACTCCTCCAACCGTGTGGAATACCAACTAAACGCCATCAAGAAAAAGTACGATTTAAAGGAAGATGACCAAAAGATCCGTTACGTTCACGAATCGGCAGAGCTGATCAGCACTCTTCACAGCTCCGTGCAGCGGGAGGTTTATGGCGGACGTGTGGCGGAGGCTGCGGGAATCAGCCCGGATGCCATGAAGCTGGAGATCAATAAGGCGTATAAGCGCCGTGTGGCACGGGATAAAAAAGAACAGGAAAAGGTAGATCTTGCCCCGGTTCGCAGCTTGCAGCCCAAGGCAAGAACCATTCGTTACGATAATATGAAATCGGCAATGGCAGAAGAAGGTGCCATCGCCCTGGCGCTTTTGGATCCATCCTTGATGGATAAGGAGCAAAATCTCAGCGGCAGCAGTTTTTCTGTGCCGGTTTTGGGCAAGGTCTATGACCAGCTTCTTGCTATGCACCAAAAGGGGATGGAAGTGACGCTGGCGGCGGTGACCGATCTGACAAGCGATGAAATGTCCCACATTGTCGGTGTTTGCCAGCGCAGGGAGGGGCCTGTGAATGAAACGGCCTTTTCAGACTGTGCCAAAACCATTTTAAGCATCAGTCAAGCATCCAAGGTTTCCACCGATGATGACCTGATGGCATTTCGCAACAGATTAAAGGAAAGCAAGGGAACAAAGCAATGACGCAAACACCTGCCCGGCAACTGAATATGGACACGCCGGGCGAGGACGGTATGCGCCAGTTTATGCAGGATATTCGCAGTTATCCCCGGCTGTCCCCGGAGGAGGAGCGGCAGCTTGCCATGGATTGTGCCGCGGGCGATTCGGATGCCATTAAAAAAATGGTGGTGTCCAATCTGCAGCTTGTTGTTTCTGTTGCCAAGGAATATATGGGAAGGGGCGTGCCGGTGCTGGATCTCATTCAGGAGGGCAGTATTGGGCTGATCGCCGCGGCAAAAAAATTTGACCATACCCGAAATCTGCGGTTTTCCACCTACGCAACCAAATGGATCCGGCAGGGCGTGGCGCGCTGTGTGATGGATCATAACGGGCTGATCCGGGTGCCCCACTATACCGCTGAAAAAATGAATAAGGTACTGCGTGTGCAAAGTATGCTGACCCAGCAGCTTGGCACGCCGCCGACAGCTTTGCAGATCGGCCAGCAGTGCGATATGGATGAAGATAAGGTGTTAGAGCTTTTGGAGCTGTGCCCTCGTACCTGCTCGCTGGACAGCCCGGTAGGGGAGAACGGGGAGGACGATTTGCAGGTTCTGATCGAGGATCTGCAAGCCCCCCAGCCCCAGGAGGAGTTGGTGCGCCGGGAGCTGAAACACACCATGGAAATGCTGCTTTGCCAGTTAAATGAGCGGCAGCAGCAGGTGCTTCGGCTGCACTACGGTATGGATGACGGTGTCCCCCGTTCACTGGAAAGCATTTCCAAGGAATTGGGCGTTTCCAAGGAGCGTGTCCGTCAGATCGAGCACCAGGCGCGGGAAAAACTGAAAACTATGGGTGCGGATTTTGGATTGGAGGACTATTTAAGTGAGTGAATTTGTATTTTCCGACGATAGGCAGTTGGATAGTGAAATTATCAGCCTGTGCATAGATGGAACCATCTCTGCTTCACGGCTGCTGCAATATTTGGAATCATCCGATGATATCGCTGTGGAAGAAGCCTTTGACAGCCTGAAGCAAAACCGGATCACGCTGGATATTTCCGATCTGCCCCCGGTGTCCTTAAGCGGCGGCAGTGCCCTGCGGCTTAAGCAGGAGGCGCAGTTTACCGCCCTGGATAGGATCACAGCAGGCCTGGATGAAAATGACCCGTTGCGGCTATATTTGCAGGAATTGGCCGCAACCCCGGCATATGGAGATTTGCAGCAGTTTGCTGAGCGGTATTTGTCCGGGGAGCATCACTTGGCAGAGCCTATCGTGAATCTTTGTCTGAGCCGGGTGGTGGAGCTGAGTCTGGAATATACCGGCCACGGAGTCCTTCTGCTGGATCTGATCCAAGAGGGCAGTATGGGACTGTGGGAGAGCATAGGGGCGTATGAGGGCGGCGATTTCAGGGCACACGCCGATTGGCATATCCGTCAGGCAATGGCGCGCAGCGTGGTGGTCACTGCCCATTATAGCGGTGTGGGGCAAATGCTCCGGGGCGCTATGGAGGACTACCGGGATGCAGATCAGCGCCTTTTAACTGAGCTGGGCAGAAATCCCACAGTGGAAGAAATTGCCGAAGCACTGCATATTTCCCCGGAGGAATGCGCTGCCTTGGAAAAAATGGTGGCAAACGCGAGAAATATGGATAGCATCAAGCAGTCACAGAAAGAGCCTGAGCCTACCCCTGACGACGAGCAGGCAGTGGAAGATACGGCGTATTTTCAGGTGCGGCAGCGCATTATGGAGCTGCTGTCATCGCTGCCTGAAATGGATACAAGGCTGCTTACTTTGCGCTTTGGCTTAGAGGGCGGCAAGCCTATGACCCCGGTGCAAGTCGGTGAAGAACTGGGCCTGACTCCGGAGCAAGTGGTCACCCGTGAGGCAAACGCTCTTGCAAAACTGAGAAACCAATAAATATAAGGAAGGTTCAAAAATGAATAAGACATATTCCATCGCCATTGACGGCCCTGCCGGTGCGGGTAAAAGCACCATTGCCAAGCGGCTGGCTAAGGAGCTGGGCTTTTACTATGTGGATACCGGTGCCATATACCGCACCGTAGCATATTTTTTTGATCTGTGGGGTGTCAGCCCAAAGGATGTGGATGGCATCGAGCGTTATATCGATGAACTGACGGTTTCCATCGAATACGACGAAGAGGGAAGCCAGCATATGATCATGAACGGTATGGACGTGACAAATGACATCCGTACCCAGGAAATTTCCCAAAAGGCATCCCTGGTTTCTGCCCACGCAGTCGTCCGGGATGTGCTGCTGGATATGCAGCGGGATGTGGCAAAGCGCCATAATGTGATTATGGATGGCAGAGATATTGGCACCGTAGTCCTGCCAAAAGCGGATGTGAAAATATTCCTCACAGCAGATGCGGAGGTTCGTGCCAAGCGCCGCTGTGATGAGCTTTTGGCAAAAGGGCAGAAGGCTGTTTACGAAACTGTTTTGAAGGAGATCCAGCAGCGGGATCATCAGGATACCCACCGTGCCATCGCACCGCTGAAAATGGCGCGGGATTCTGTGAAACTGGATACCTCCCATCTGGATATTGACGGCGTGATTGCAGAAATGAAGCGTATTATCGGGGAGAAGATCGCATTATGAGTGTGACCGTTGCCAAAAGTGCCGGTTTCTGCTTTGGCGTTAACCGGGCAGTGGAGCTGGTGGAGCAGGCGGCAAAAGAGGGAAAAAACGTAGTGACTTTAGGGCCTATCATCCATAACCGCCACGCGGTTGCCCATTTTGAGGAAATGGGCGTAAAGGTGATCGATAGTCCTGCTGAGGCACAGCCGGGACAGACAGTAATTATCCGTTCTCACGGCGTATCCCGGGTTGTTTATCAGCAGCTTGAGAGCCGGGGAGTAGAGATCGTGGATGCCACCTGCCCCTTTGTCAAGCGGATCCACGGTATTGTCAGCAAGGCTGAGGAGGAGGGGAGACTGCCTGTGATCATCGGCACCGGCCGCCACCCGGAGGTGGAGGGAATCGCCGGATGGTGCAGCCGGTGTGAGATTTTTGAGACCCCCCAGGAGCTGGAAAATTGGATAAAATCTGGTAAAATTTCCTCAAATTCGCCAATTTGTATGGTTTGCCAGACCACATCCACTGAAAGTTTGTGGAAAATTTGCTGCGAAATAGCAAAAAAACAGTTTACTAATTTAAAAATTTTTGATACAATATGTAAAGCTACTGAATCCCGGCAGAGTGAAGCGGCGAAATTGAGTACGATTTGTCAGGCTATGGTCGTTGTAGGTGACACCCAAAGTTCCAACACAGGCCGTTTAGCGATGATTTGCCGGGAGCACTGCGATCGGGTGGTTTTGGTGGATAACGCCGCCGAGCTGGATCCCCGATTTTTCAGTGCGGTATCTGATGTTGGAATCACTGCGGGTGCATCGACACCTGCGTGGATTATAAAGGAGGTCAACAAGACT
>JAFTTQ010000084.1 GCA_017466665.1 Oscillospiraceae bacterium | reverse complement strand
GTGCGTTCGATTGGTATAGAAAGGGCAGCCTTTAATATAGGACTGTTGAACTTAATATACAATATTTGCCGGTTTGAATTTATCAACAGACCGGCTAAAAACGTTGACTCAATGGGTAGCTAAGGCATGAAATAACAGCACTTATTCCAAAGCTTTTGCTCAAATTGTTTAAAAATTAACATCTTTCAATTTATAAACCATTTTAGAGTAGTTTTTAGAGGTGCCCAATAATTTACGCATAAAAACAGGGTGTATCCAACCCTGTTTTTTATGTTTTTGCGGTTATGGAGGAAAATACTTGAAATAGAAGCGCAACCTGTATATAATAAGGTATAAAATGGGTACAAATAAGTTTTGTAAAGGAGTGACACGGATGGCGTTTGGGAAGAAAAAGAAGGTCTCGGGGAATCGGCAGATGAACCCTACAAGGATCATTGCCATTACCTTTGCCGTGATCATCCTGCTGGGCGCAGTGTTGCTTACCTTGCCGGTATCTTCCCGGGACGGTGTATCCTGCGGATTCCTTCCGGCGTTGTTTACAGCGACCTCGGCGACCTGTGTCACCGGCCTTGTAATGTATGATACCTGGAGCCAGTGGAGTACCTTTGGTCAGGTGGTCATCATTACCCTGATCGAGGTCGGCGGCTTGGGCTTTATGAGTGCCGCCTCTGTGGTGATTTTCCTGTTTCGCCGCAAGGTGGGCTTAAAGCAGCGTATGATGATGGCGCAGGCGATCAGCGTTGACGATATGCAGAGCGTTGTTAAAATACAAAAATGGGTCATTTTGGGCAGCCTTTCCATTCAGGCCTGCGGCGCGCTGATCCTGTTTTTCCGTTTTTTACCCCAGCGGGGTGCGGCACAGGCAGCCGCTTGGGGCGCTTTCCACGCCATCTCCGCATTTTGTAATGCGGGATTTGATATTTTCGGCAGTATCGGCCCGGGGCAAAGTGTAGCGGTATATAATCATGATCCCGTTGTTCTGATTACCTTAATGGCACTTGTGGTATTGGGTGGTCTGGGCTTTTTGGTATGGGAAGAAATTGTCCGTGTGAAACGGTTTAAAAGGTTCAGCGTCTATACCAAGCTGGTTTTGACCAGTACGGCAGTACTGCTGTTGGGCGGTGCACTGCTGATCCTAATGCTTGAATGGAACAACCCGGCAACCATTGGGGAAATGCCGGCCTGGCAGAAGGTACTCAACAGCTTTTTTCAATCGGTGACCTTGCGTACAGCTGGCTTTGCCTCCTTTGACCAGACAAATCTGACAGAGGGCGGTAAGGCAGTGAGCATTATCCTGATGCTGATTGGCGGCTCCTCAGGCTCTACTGCTGGCGGCGCTAAGACCGTCACCTTTGTAGTGCTGCTGCTGTTTATCGGCACCCGTCTGCGGGGCAGAAGCACAGTTACGGTGTATAAGCGAAGCATCCTGCCTGAGAAGGTGATGGATGCCATGATGATCGTAGCGGTGATGGCGGGGCTGAGCTTGCTGGGCGCTGTGGTGATCTGCACTACCTCTGCCGTTACCTTTACTGATGGCTTGTTTGAGGCGGTTTCGGCGCTGGCTACGGTAGGCATTACCGCCGGGGTTACAACAAAGCTGCATACGGTGGCACAGCTAATGATCATCCTGTTTATGTATTTTGGCCGTGTGGGCATCCTCACCATCAGCCTTGGCTTTTTGATGGGGGATCGGGCAGAGGAGCGCTTCCAATATGCCCATACGAATTTGTTGATCGGATAGGAGAGTATTATGAAATCATATATTGTAATTGGCCTGGGGCGATTTGGCTCTGAGGTGGCAAGACGGCTGTGCCAGTTAGGCTGTGAGGTTCTGGCGGTGGATACCAGCAGCGATCTTGTGCAGGCGATTAGCAACGATGTGACCCACGCGGTCGTGGCTGACGGCAGAGATAAGGGCGTTTTGCGGGCATTGGGTGCCGGAGATTTCGATTGCGGCATTATTGCCATTGGCGATTCCCTGGCTGACTCTGTGCTCACCACCATGAATTTAAAGGAATTAGGGGTTCCCAAAGTGGTCTGCAAGGCTCACGATGAAACCCACCGCCAGGTACTGAAAAAGCTGGGCGCTGACCAGATCGTCATTCCGGAGCAGGAGCAGGCATACCGTTTGGCAAGAAGCCTTTCCAGCCAGAATGTACTGGACTACATCGAGCTTTCCGAGGATTACGGCATTATCGATCTGCCTGCGCCCAGCGGTTGGGCAGGCAAGAACCTGCGGGAACTGAATGTGCGGGCAAAGCTGGGCGTGAATATTTTGGCAGTGAAGCGGGAAAACAAGATCAATGTATCCCCTGCGGCGGATTATACCATCTGTCAGGGTGACATTGTGGTCATTTTGGGGGACACAGCCGCATTGAAGGCTGTGCAGAAGCTGTGATGGAAAGCTATATCACATCCCGGAAAAATCCCCTTTTGCAACAGGTGCGCAAGCTGCTCAGCTCCCGGCAGGAGCGACAAAAAACGGAGCTGTTCGTGGCGGACGGCACCAAGCTTTTGCAGGAGGCAGTGCGCTGGTGGGACGGGCTGGAAACCGTGATATTGTCCGAAGGGGTAGAGGCGGAGCTGCCGGCATCCGTGCAGGTGGTTCGGGTGCCTGGGGATGTGATGGAATCCATCTCACCCATGCAGAGTCCTCAGGGCGCGCTGTTCTTGTGCCGCCTGCCGGAAAAAACGGCCTTTTCTCCTGAGCCGGGTATGCTGCTGCTGGATGGCATTCAGGATCCCGGCAATTTGGGTACGATCCTGCGTACAGCCGATGCGCTGAATGTGAAGGTGGCGCTGCTGGAGGGGTGCGCTGACCCTTATAACCATAAAACCGTCCGTGCCTCTATGGGCGCGGTGTTTCGGAGCAAGGTGCTGCAGGCCACCTGGGAGCAGGCGTATGCTGCCTGCCAAAATGCCCATATCCCGGTGGCGGTCACAGCCCTGAGCGACAGGGCAAGGGATATTCGTACCGCCAAGGTGGAAAATATGGCGGTGGTCATCGGCAGTGAAGGGCAGGGAGTCCGTCCGGAAATTCTGCAAAGTGCTGATGAAAAGCTGATCATTCCCATGAATCCCCAATGTGAATCCCTGAATGCGGCCATTGCCGCTGCCATTGTGATGTGGCAGATGGGGAAATAAAGAGAAAGAGAACATATTATGCTGATACACTGGATTTGGCTGGCGAGGCTGCCGCATATGACCCTTCGGCAAAAATGCTGCCTTTTGCAGCGGTTCCGGGATCCGGAGGATATCTTTGAAGCCGGGGAAGACGTGCTTGCCCAGGTGGAGGATATAACGCCGAAGGCTTTGGAGAGCCTGGAAAATAAGGATCTGACCCAGGCAAGAAACATCCTGAGATCCTGCAGCGAAAAGAATATCAGCATATTGACCTATGGCGATGGCGCCTATCCCAAAAGGCTGAAAAATATTGAGCATCCTCCGCTGGTGCTGTATTATAAGGGCACATTGCCGGACTGGGAGAGCGTGCCTGTGATCGCAATGGTGGGCACCCGGAAGGCATCTGCCTATGGCTTGCAGGTGGCGGAGGATATGGGCTATCAGATCGCATCCTGCGGTGCATTGGTGGTGTCCGGCGGAGCTGATGGTATCGATACCATGGCGCTGAGGGGTGCAATGCAGGCACAGAAAAAGGTGGTCGCTGTCTTAGGCTTTGGCGCAGATGTGGTCTATCCGGCAAAGAATAGGGAATTATTTGCCCAAATTGAAAAGCAGGGCTGCCTGATCACGGAATACGCCCCGGGAACTCCGGCAAATTCCTGGAATTTTCCCCAGAGAAACCGGATCATCAGCGGCCTGTCCGCCGGTGTGGTGGTACTGGAAGCGCCGGAGCGCAGCGGCGCGCTGAATACGGCACGTCACGCAGCCGATCAGGGCAGGGATGTCTTTGTGGTTCCCGGCAATGTAAACAGCCCCAACAGTGCCGGCAGCAATGATCTTCTGCGGCAGCGGGCGATCCCTGTGTTTACAGGCTGGGATGTGGTGCGGGAATATGAGAGCCTGTACCCCGGCAGAGTGACCCGCTTTGAGGGTAAAAAAACCCAATCCTTGCAGGTGGCACAGGAGCCGGTCTATCCCAAAATCAAACCCACACCTGTCAAGAAACCCATTGACAATCGGGAAAAACCCGGGTATAGTGTGGAAGATAATCAAATTACCTTGACAGAGGAGGAGAAGGCAGTGCTGCAATGCATCACCAACAGCCCAAGGCCTATGGATGAGATCATTGCCGATTCCCAGCTTCCGTCGGGTAAAACCATTTCCGTACTGACGATGCTGGCTATGAAGGGCGTTGTGAAAAAGCACCCCGGAAACTGCCTGTCACGGAAATCATAATTGGAGGAAACAAATGGCAAACGGATACAGTCTTGTGATCGTGGAGTCCCCGTCTAAGGCAAAAACGATTGGAAAATATTTGGGGTCGGAATATACCGTAAAAGCCAGTATGGGTCACCTGAGAGATCTGCCCAAGAGCACCATGGGCGTGGATATTGAGGGTGGCTTTGTGCCGGAATACCAGCCCCTTGACAATAAAACAGAGATTATTGAGGACTTGCGGAAAAGTGCGAAAAAGGCAGAGCGTATTTATCTGGCAACTGACCCTGACCGTGAGGGTGAGGCGATCTCCTGGCACCTGATGGAGCTGCTGGAGCTGCCGGCGGAGAAAACCTGCCGTGTCACTTTCAATGAGATTACGAAAAAAGTGGTCACGGAGTCCATCGCAAGTCCCAGAAGCATTGATTACAACCTGGTGGATGCCCAGCAGGCACGGCGCTTATTAGACCGTATCGTGGGCTACCAGCTTTCCCCGCTGCTTTGGAAGAAGGTTCGCCGGGGCCTGTCAGCCGGGCGTGTGCAATCTGTTGCCACACGACTGGTTGTGGATCGGGAAAATGAGATCCGTGCCTTCCAGCCCCGGGAGTATTGGTCGCTGGATGTGGTGCTGGACTGCATCGGAAAATCCGGCTCCTTTACCGCCAAGTACCACGGCAAGGGGAAGAAGACAGAGCTGGAAAATGAAGCCCAGGTAGACAGCGTGCTTGCGGATATCGAGGGCAAGGATTTTACGGTTTCCGGCGTTAAGCGTGCCGATAAAAAGCGCAGTGCCGCACCTCCTTTTACTACCTCTACCTTGCAGCAGGAGGCATCGAGAAAGCTGAATATGACCCCTAAGCGCACCATGGCCATTGCCCAGCAGCTTTATGAAGGCGTGGATGTGGCAGGTGAGGGTACACTGGGTCTGATTACCTATATGCGTACCGACTCCCTGCGGCTGAGCAACGATGCTATGGCATCGGCAGCGGACTTTATTAAAAACCGCTATGGGGACGCCTATTATTACGGCAAGTTCCACACCTTCAAGACCAAATCCGGGGCACAGGATGCCCACGAAGCCATCCGACCCACCCATGTGGAGCTGGATCCTGAGCGCATCCGTAAATCCCTGACCTCTGAGCAGTATCGGCTGTATAAGCTGATTTGGAGCCGCTTTTTGGCAAGCCAGATGGCAGACGCAATCTATGATACGGTATCTATCGATACAGTTTGCGCCGGTCATACCTTCCGCAGTGCCCATCAAAGTGTGAAATTCTCCGGCTTTTTGGCAGTTTACGAGGAAGGCCGGGATGAGGAGGAGCAGGCAACCGGCTCTGAGCTGCCCCTATTGCAGGTCGGCGATATGGCATCCCTTCGGGATGTGAAGAAGGAGCAGCATTTCACCCAGCCTCCTGCCCGGTATACAGAGGCGACCTTAGTTAAGGCAATGGAGGAAAAGGGTGTTGGCCGTCCTTCCACCTATGCGGGCATCGTTTCCACCATTCAGGACAGAGAGTATGTAAACCGTGTGGAAAAGCATTTGCATCCCACCCCCCTGGGCGAGGTGGTCACCGGCTTAATGGTGGAGCGATTCCAGGACATTATTGATGTGGAATTCACCGCCAATATGGAAAACCGGCTGGATGACGTAGAAGCCGGCAAGCAGAACTGGAAAGAGCTGCTGGCGGAATTTTACCGGGATTTCCACCAGGAAATGGTGGATGCGGAAAAGGCATTGGAGGGCACCCGGTTAAAGGTGCCGGATGAGGTGACGCAGGAGATCTGTGAGGAGTGCGGACGGAATATGGTGGTGCGCATTGGCAGATTCGGCAAATTCCTGGCCTGCCCCGGCTTCCCGGAGTGTAAGAATACCAAGCCCATTGTGGAGAAGATGCCCGGCCGCTGCCCCAAGTGCGGCAGTACCATCTTAAAGCGTAAATCCAAGAAGGGCTACGCCTATTATGGCTGTGAACGGGGCGCCGAGTGCGGCTTTATGACCTGGGATGTGCCCACGGCAGAGGACTGCCCGGTTTGCGGACAGACCATGTTCAAAAAATCCGGCAAGGGCCGCAATAAGCCCTTCTGCGTCAATGAGCAGTGCAGTAATTTCCTGCCGGAGGACAAGCGCGGCTACTATAAGAAAGCCGCAAAAACCGAAGGCGAGGAGCCGGAGAAAGCAAAGAAAACCACAAAGAAAACAACAAAGAAATCCTCTAAAAAGTAAGGAGCAGAAAAATGGTAAAGGTCATAGGCGCAGGCCTTGCCGGTGCGGAGGCTGCGTGGCAGCTTGCACAGCGGGGCATCCCGGTGGAGCTTTATGAAATGAAACCCCAGAAGAAGTCCCCGGCACATCATACAGATACCTTTGCGGAATTGGTCTGCTCCAATTCTCTGCGGGGTGACCGGCTGGAAAATGCCGTTGGCCTTTTAAAGGAGGAGCTGCGCCGTTTTGGCAGTCTGATCATTGGGTGTGCCGATGCGACCCGTGTGGAGGCAGGCGGTTGCCTGGCAGTGGATCGCCAGGGCTTTTCCGACTTGGTGACAAAAAAGATCCGTAGCCATCCCAATATCACGGTGATCGAGGGGGAAGTGACCCAGATCCCGGAGGGGCCGGTGATCGTGGCAACGGGGCCGTTGACCTCCGATGCCCTGTCCGATGCCATCGGGCAGTATTTCGGCACCGGGTATCTCCACTTTTTTGACGCGGCAGCGCCTTTGGTGACCGCCGAATCCGTGGATATGGAAAAGGCGTGGTGGCAGTCACGGTATGACCGGGGAACCCCCGACTACATCAACTGCGCCATGGATAAGGAAGAATATGAAGCTTTCCTGAAAGAGCTGATTTCCGCCGAGGAAGCAGAGGTTCACGGCTTTGAGGATAAAAATGTCTTTGAGGGCTGTATGCCTGTGGAGGTTATGGCACGGCGTGGGCCGGATACCCTGCGTTTTGGCCCCTTGAAGCCGGTTGGGTTGGTAGATCCCAAAACCGGGAAGGAGCCGTATGCGGTGGTGCAGCTTCGGCAGGATAACGCTGCCAAAAGCGTATTTAATCTGGTTGGATTTCAGACGCATTTGAAATTCCCGGAGCAAAAGCGGGTGTTTTCCATGATCCCCGCCCTACGCAATGCGGAATTTGTCCGCTATGGCGTGATGCACCGCAATACCTTCCTGCAATCTCCCAAGCTACTGGACAGATTCTATGCTGACCGGCGGAATCCGTTGGTGGCCTTTGCCGGGCAGATGACCGGTGTGGAGGGCTATGTGGAAAGCGCCGCCTCGGGTTTTTTGGCGGCGGTGGCGATGACGGCAAAGGTGCAGGGGAAAGAACCTGTGGAATTTTCCAAGGAAACTGCCATCGGTGCGCTGGGACTGTATGTCAGTGATGAGCGGATCCAGAATTTCCAGCCGATGAATATAAACTTTAGTATTATCGCTCCGCTGGAGCAGCGGGTGCGTAAAAAAGCAGAGAAAAACTTGGCACTTGCCAATCGGTCTCTAGCAATTATTGAAAAATTGATCGAAATAGAAAGAGGTGGGTCAAATGAAGATCATTCTTGATGCCATGGGCGGTGACCACGCCCCGGAAGCACCGGTAATGGGTGCCATCCAAGCGGCAAAGGCGTATCATGCTCAGATTACTCTGGTAGGCAGAGGACAGGAGATCCTGGATATTTTAAAGAAAAACGGTATTTCCGACCTGCCTGACGGTATTCAGGTAGCCAATGCCGATGATGTGGTGGATATGCACGACGACCCGGCAGAGGCCGTGCGGAAAAAGAAAAATTCCTCAATGATGGTAGGTCTGCGGATGCTCTCTGAGGGACAGGGCGATGCCTTTGTTTCCGCGGGCAGCACAGGTGCGCTGCTCAGCGGCGCAACCTTGATCGTCAAGCGGGTCAAGGGTGTCCGCCGGGCGGCTATGGGCCCCGCTATGCCCAATAAGGCAGGAGGCAAGACCATTATTTTGGACTGTGGTGCCAATGCCGAGTGTACCCCGGAATTTTTGCTCCAGTTTGGACTCATTGGCTCCCTCTACGCCAAAAAGTATTTGGGCGTGGCAGATCCCAAAATCGGCTTACTTAACATCGGCACCGAGGATACCAAGGGAACGCCTTTGCAGAAGGAGGCATATGCCCTTTTGAAGGATGCCGGTGACCGTGGCATTTTGAATTTTGTAGGCAATGTAGAAGCCCGGGATGTGCCCCTGGGTGCTGTGGATGTGGTAGTCTGCGATGGCTTTGCCGGCAATGTGCTGCTCAAATCCATTGAGGGGACCGCAATGTTTATGGGCAGCCTGGTGAAGAAGATATTTAAGAAAAACCTGTTTACCGGTTTGGGCTACCTTTTCTGCAAATCCGGTGTCAATGATCTGAAGAAGATGCTGGATTACCGGGAAATTGGCGGTACACCCTTCTTAGGCATTAAAAAGCCGGTGATCAAGGCACACGGATCTTCTGATGCCCTGGCATTTTGCAATGCGGTAAAGCAGGCAATGGATGCAGCTGCCAGCGATATTTCTCAGGAGCTGGAGCAGGGTCTTGCACTGCTTGCCCCGAAGGAGAAGCAGGATGATTAAGGATCTGGAAATTGCCATCGGCTACCGTTTTAAAAATATCACGCTGCTGCAAAATGCCCTGACCCATTCCTCCTTTGCCAACGAGCGTTGGCACGACAGTCTGATGAGCAATGAACAGCTGGAGTTTTTGGGTGATTCCATTTTGGGTATGGTGGTGGCAGAATTTCTGTACCGCAATTACCCTGACCGCCCAGAGGGGGAGCTGACCCGGATGCGGGCAGATATGGTGTGTGAGACCTCCCTTGCCAATGTAGCGGATCAGATCGGCTTAGGCGAGCATTTGCTGCTGGGTCACGGTGAGGAGCAGGGCGGCGGCAGAACACGGGCATCCATTTTGGCGGATGCGGTGGAATCTGTGATCGCGGCAAGCTTTTTGGACGGAGGAATGGAGCCTGCAAGAAAATTTATCGAGCGGTTCATTCTCTGCAATGTGCCGGAGCAGCGCTTGCGCAATGCGGATTATAAAACAGCCTTGCAGGAGCTGGTGCAGCAAAAGAAAAATCAGGTCATTACCTATGAGCTGACAGGCCAGTCCGGCCCTGACCACGATAAGCATTTTGCTGTGCAGGTCCTTCTGAACGGCAGCCCCATCGGCTTTGGTGAGGGTACCAGCAAAAAGCGGGCAGAGCAGGATGCCGCCCGTAATGCATTGGAAAAATTGGATCATTAAAAAACCAGCGGTGGCAGTCTTGCCATCGCTGGTTTTTGACTATGATGCTGTAGGGAACGCTGCCCTCAGCGTTCCGCAATCATTTTGTATTATTTCATTGGGCAAGTAATTGCCATCAAGCCTTCAAAAGCATCGTGGAGAATCTGGGCAGTAGGGGTGTCGGCAGCTTTGTAATAGACCTCCTTGCCATCCCTGCGGCTGACGATCAAGCCCGCATCCTTAAGCTGCTTGAGATGGTGGGAGATAGCGGGGCTGGACATATGCATCATAGCAGATAAATTGATAACGCATTCCTCACAGTGGCAGAGCAGCCAAAACAGCCGCAGACGGCTGCCGTCACTGAGCTGCTTAAAAATATCCGCAAGGCTTTGAAAATCCTCAATTTCCGGCAGGGCGTGGAGCAATGCCTCCAAGGGCTGACCGTGATCGTGGGGTAGATGGCTGTGGGACATAGGGTACCCCTCCTTCCTGAGTTTTCTCCATCATAGCATAAAAGCTTTCAAAAGAAAAGAGCAGATTTTCCTTGACAAAATGAACTTAAGTGCGTATACTACAATTAAACAACCGTTTAATGTTATAGGAGGTTTTTATGAAGAAGGTATATAAAATCGAGGTGGACTGTGCAAACTGTGCCAACAAAATGGAGATCGCCGCGGGAAAGGTAGCCGGGATAGAGGATGTTTCCGTAAATTTTATGGCGCAGAAAATGAACGTGACCATTGCTGAGGGCGCTGACCCCTCTGCCGTGATGCAGCAGGTATTAAAGGCCTGCCGCAAGGTGGAGAGGGACTGCAATATCGAGTTTTGATATGACGAAAAAGCAGAAAAGAATGCTGCTGCGCATCCTTCTGGCAGCGGTAATGATGATCGTTTTGGAGCTGCATCCAATAGAAGGGCTTCCCCGTATGATGCTTTATCTGATACCCTATTTCGTGGTAGGCTATGATATTTTGCTAAAGGCACTCAGCGGCATTGGAAACGGACAGCTTTTGGATGAAAACTTTTTGATGGCTGTTGCCACTGTGGGCGCCATCGTATTGGGTGCGGTGCAGACCGGGGATTATGCGGAAGCGGTGGCGGTGATGCTGTTTTATCAGATCGGTGAGCTGTTTCAAAGCTATGCAGTGGGAAAAAGCCGGAGAAATATTGCCGCTTTGATGGACATTCGCCCGGACTATGCCCGGATAGAAAAAAACGGAGAATGGGTGCAGCTTGACCCGGAGGAAGTGCCCATAGGGTCGGTGATCGCGGTGTATCCCGGTGAGCGGATTCCCCTGGACGGCATCGTGGTGGAAGGAACATCTTCATTGGATACGGCAGCCCTGACAGGGGAAAGTCTGCCAAGGGATGTGGAGCCCGGCTCTGTGTGCTATGGGGGCTGCATCAACCTGTCCGGTGTGCTGAAGCTGCAAACAACAAAGCCCTATGCGGAATCCACTGTGGCACGAATCCTGGAGCTGGTGGAAAACGCCGGGGCTAACAAATCTAAATCAGAAAAGTTTATCTCCCGGTTTGCCCGGGTGTATACACCGGCGGTGTGTATTGCCGCAGTGCTGCTGGCAGTGCTGCCATCCCTTTGGGACGGGCAGTGGCTGCAATGGCTGTACCGTGCGCTGACCTTCCTGGTGGCAAGCTGCCCCTGTGCGCTGGTCATCAGTATTCCGCTGACCTTCTTTGCCGGAATCGGCGGCGCTGGTAAGGCAGGGGTCTTGATCAAGGGCTCCAATTATTTGGAGGCACTGGCAAAAACCAAAACCGTGGTTTTTGATAAGACCGGCACGCTGACAAAGGGTGTATTTGCGGTCAGCAAGGTAACGGCGGTCGGCATTTCCGAGGATAGGCTGCTGGAATACGCGGCGCTGGCTGAAAGCGCCTCCAGCCATCCCATCAGCAAAAGCCTGCAAAAGGCATACGGCAAGGTAATCGACAAAGCTACGGTTACGGAGATCCGGGAATACAGCGGTCATGGCGTGACGGCTGTGGTGGATGGTACTTTTGTCGCAGCAGGCAATGAAAAATTGATGGCGCAGCTCGGCATATCCCATATCCCCTGTGAGGAAGTGGGCACTGTGGTCTATGTGGGGATAAATGGCAAATATGCGGGCTTCATCCTGATTCGGGATGAGGTAAAGCCCAATGCGTCATCCGCCATCGAAAAGCTGCAAAAGGCCGGCGTCCGTGAGATCGTGATGCTCACCGGCGACAATAAGCAGGCGGCGCGGCATACCGCAAAGGAATTGGGCATTCAGCGGGTGTATGGCCAGCTTTTGCCGGAGGATAAGGTGGTTGCGGTGGAGCGGCTTCTTTCGGAAAAGCCCCGGGGCAGTGTACTGGCGTTTGCAGGCGATGGGATCAATGATGCCCCGGTGCTGACAAGGGCAGATCTGGGGATCGCTATGGGTGCAATGGGGTCGGATGCCGCGATTGAGGCGGCGGATATCGTGCTGATGGACGATGACCCGGAAAAAATCGCAAAGGCAATGACCATATCCAAAAAGTGTATGAATATCGTTTACCAGAACATCGTTTTGGCAATCGGTATCAAAATTGCCGCACTGATCCTGGTGGCAGTGGGTCTTTCAGGAATGGGTCTGGCGATCTTTGCCGATGTGGGCGTGATGGTGCTGGCAGTTCTCAACGCCATCCGCGCCCTGTTGGTACGATAAATTGGCTAAGTCCAACGTATCGAACAACAGTGTCATTGCGAGCCCCGTAAGGGGCGTGGCAATCTCATAGTAGACAGTTTCTCCGATTGCTTATCTTACCTAAATAAGAAACATTGTGCCAAGAGATTCCCACGACCAGGTTCTGTTGCGGTGCCCGATATCTTTCTCGGCGACAATGCGCCTTCGTCAGCTATCGACCGCTGCCACTCGCTCAGGTCGCTGTATCCGCCACTATAACGCGCTCCCATCGCTCCCAATGGTCTCGGAATGACACATATTAAAAATTCTGATAGTGCGCTAAACAATAATTTAAACCAGCCTTGGGGGTTCCCAAGGCTGGTTTAAGCTATCTTGTATTTTGTGTGTTGTACAGGTCTGCGTAAATGCCGCCCTTGGTGAGAAGGTCCTGGTGGGTGCCGGATTCGGCAATCACACCGTCAGCAATGGAAATGATCCGGCTGGCAGAACGAATGGTGGACAGCCGGTGGGCGATGATCAAGGTGGTGCGCCCCTTTGCCAAATTGTCAAAAGCCTTTTGAATCTTTGCTTCTGTAACAGAATCCAGGGCTGAGGTGGCTTCGTCCAAAATGAGGATCGGCGGGTTTTTCAGGAAGATCCGGGCGATGGCGACCCGTTGCTTCTGTCCGCCGGAAAGCAGCGTGCCGCGCTCACCCACATAGGTTCCAAAACCGTTGGGCATAGCTAAAATATCGTCGTAGATCTCCGCCTTTTTTGCAGCGGCGATCACTTCTTCCTCTGTGGCATCCGGCTTGCCGTAGCGGATATTTTCCAAAATGGTATCAGCAAAGAGAAATACATCCTGCTGGACAATGCCGATGTTTTCGTGGAGAGATTTTTGCGTCACATCCCGAATGTCCAGCCCGTCAATGGAAATGCTGCCGCCGGAAACCTCATAGAACCGGGGAATGAGCTGACACAGGGTGGTCTTGCCGCCGCCGGAGGGGCCTACGATGGCAACAGTTTCACCGGGCTGGACAGTCAGGCTCACATTGTGCAGCACATCTAAGTCTCCGTTGTAGGCAAAGGAAACCTCCTGAACGGAGATGGCTCCCTGGACATCTTGCAGTGTCTTGGCATCCTCTTTGTCCTGTAAAGTGGGCTCAGTCGCCATAAGATCCACAAACCGGTGAAGTCCTGCAAAGCCGTTGGCAAAGAGCTCCGAGAAGTTGGCAAGCTTCCGCATCGGGTTAATGAATGAGGAAATGTAAAGTGTAAAGGTAATCAGATCCCGGTAGTCCATTTTGCCATTCATAATGAATAGACCACCCACACCGATGACCGCCACATTCAGGCTGCACAGCCAAAATTCCATAGAGCTGTGAAAGCGCCCCATAGCCTTGTGGAACTGCCGCTTGGAGACCTTGTACTGGGCATTGGCACGGTCAAAACGCTCTGTTTCCGCTTCTTCGTTGGCAAAGGCCTTGGCGGTGCGGATCCCGGAAAGGCTGGATTCGATCTCGGTGTTGATGTGCCCGGTCTTTTCCTTAACTGCCTTGGATGCCTTGCCCATACCGCGGCGGGTGAGCATAATAACCACTAAGAAAATGGGGATCATCAGCCCTACCACCAGCGCCAGCTCCCAGCGGATAAATGCCATAACCACCAGTGCGCCGATCACTGTGAGCCCGGAGGTCAGCAGATCCTCTGGGCCGTGGTGGGCAAGCTCAGTCAGCTCAAAAAGATCGGAGGTCAGCCGGCTCATAAGCTGGCCGGTACGGTTGCGGTCGTAAAAATCAAAGCCAAGGGTCTGGATATGCCGGAAAAGATCGGCACGAATATCTGCCTCCACCCGAATACCAAAGGTGTGACCGTAGTATGCCACGATAAATTGCAGCACAGAGCGCAGCAGATAAAAGACCACCATAGCCGCAATGATAATGAAAAAGGTGGTGTAAAGATTATTGGGGAGCAGATCATACAGCGCAGACCGGGTGACCAGAGGAAAGGCAAGATCAATCCCGGCGATCAGGCAGGCGCAGAAAATGTCAATAATAAACAGCTTTTTGTGGTTTTTAAAATAGCTTAGAAAGATCCGTATGGGGGATCTTGTCTGAAAATCTTTGGTGGACATAGCATTTCCTCCTTGCTTCTGCAAAAGATTATATCATATTTTGTTAAGTGGGCGCAATAGTGTTTTGACATTTTGCGGGGTTTTGGTATACTGTAAGAAAAGGCGGTGAAGCAATGGAAATTATATATGAGGACAAAGATATTGCGGTATTGGAAAAGCCTGTGGGAATGGATTCTGAAAAGGATGTGCCCAAGGCATTGCAGGCGCAATTAGGCGGCAGCTTTTATCCTGTTCACCGCTTGGATCAGAATGTGGGCGGCGTGATGGTCTATGCCCGCAATCAAAAGGCGGCAGCAGAGCTGTCCCGGCAGATCCAAAACGGCAGTTTCCAAAAAGAATATGTGGCGCTGGTTCATGGTACGCCGGAGGAAACCGGGGACTGGACAGACCTTTTATTTAAGGACAGCCGAAAAAATAAAGTGTTCGTTGTCAAAAAAGAGCGCACCGGTGTAAAAAAAGCAAGACTGACTTATCAACGGCTGACAGCAGGGGAGCAGTCGCTGGTGCGTATCCGGCTGTACACCGGCAGAAGCCACCAGATTCGGGTGCAGTTTGCCAGCCGGGGCTATCCTTTGGTAGGGGATCACAAGTACGGCTCAAAGGCAAAGGAGACAGCGCCAATGCTGTATTCCTGCGGTCTGCAATTTGACCTGAAGGGGCAAAAACACTTTGAAAAACTCCCCGATTGGGCAGAGGGTTAATCCAATAAATTATTGTTTACCTTATTACACGCTCCCCCTTTGGGGGAGCTGTCAGCGTAGCTGACTGAGAGGGCAAAAGACCTAAACGCCCTCTCCGTCAGCCCTTACGGGCTGCCACCTCTCCCATAGGGAGAGGGTGTACGCATTATCGAGGTTAGTAAGATAAATTC
>JAFTTQ010000083.1 GCA_017466665.1 Oscillospiraceae bacterium | reverse complement strand
TTGTACAATAAAAACCGCACATCGGATTCGATGTGCGTGTATATCGAATCCTCATCTTTCGTCGCCGCCGGATTTAGCACCTTGATAAATTCAGGTTGCCGGGTTTCATCGGGCCGTTCCCTCCACCACTCTTGATAAGGTTTGTATTAAGTTCATTTATATTCTATCCGTTTTTCTTCTGTTGTCAAGGGTTTTCGTCAAAAATATTCACAAATCTTTTATGGACTTTTCAGATCGACCGTGGTATCATAGACCCACTATGCAAAGGATGTGGTACTTTTGAAAAATCTGCGTAGCCGCTTTAACCGGTTTTGCCTGCGGAATCGGGACAAGGGCATTCCCAACCTGATGCTGTTTGTTGCCGTCGGCACTTTTTTGGTGACGCTGCTTTTTAATCTTGGATATACGCAAATCTTCTATCTGCTTATGTTCAACTACACCAAAATACTGGAAGGTCAGGTTTGGCGGCTGATCACATTTGTGTTTACAATGCCGTTGGATGTTTTTACCTCCCTGATCTTCTTATACTGCTTTGTTTCTTTGGGCAGAGCCGTGGAAGGCGCTATGGGAACACTGCGGTTTAATTTCTACTATCTTTCCGGTGTGCTGCTGATGGACATTTTCGGTATGATGTTCGGCGGCTTCACCTGGTTTCATCAGGAAGGTCAGTTCCTGTTCGTACAGGGTGACTTCTCTACTTTTTTCGCAGGCAATATGGCATTTTTCCTCTATTTGAGCCTGATCCTGTGCTACTCCACCCTCTACCCGGAATCCCAGTTTTTGCTGTTTTTTATCATACCCATCAAAGCCTGGCTGCTGGCACTGTTCTATTTTATCTATATCATCTATCAGATCATTGACACAGCTATCGGCCTTGGCTGTTATCCGCAATGCCTGTTCCCGCTGGTGGGACTTGCCAATTACTTTTTATTCTTTGGCAAGGATGCCGGCAACCTGATCCCCATATCCTGGAAGATCAAAGCGGGACGGGGATTTAGAAGAAATTCGGCGCCGAAAATGACAGGCACAGTCCCCTTCTCCAGCAGTCAGCCAAAAAGAGAAAATCATACCCCCTACACCCATCGCTGTACCGTTTGCGGCAAAACAGATGTAACAAACCCGGAGCTGGAATTCCGCTACTGCTCCCGGTGCAACGGCTACTTCTGCTACTGCCAGGAGCATATCAACAATCATACCCATATTGAATAAAACATTCTCTCCGTCAGTCTGATGCACTGACGGAGAGATTTCTTTTTCTATATATGCAATATCATTAAGTTAGTGTCATTGCGAGCCCCGTAAGGAGCGTGGCAATCTCAAAGTAACAGCCTTGTGCCAAGAAGCCCTAATATAAATGGCACAAATTTGCGGCAAATGCATATAAAACTAAATAATTTCACCGCAGGGCCGATGTGGGCATCGGCCCCTACGACGAACTATTTGATTTAATCAGCAGTTACTGCGAGGGGGCGCCTTAAGAAATGCGCTGGTATAAACACATTTCGTAGAAAATGCCGTCTTCCTCGCCGGATTGCAGGATCTGCGTTAATTTCCACCGGGGATCTTCATCCAAATTGGGGAAAAAGGTATCCGACGGCACAGCGCAATGCACTTTTGTAATATATGCCTTATCGCACATAGGGAGCATTTGCCGGTAGATGCTGCCGCCGCCGATCACAAAAACCCTTTCCGCACCGGCGGCACACTCTGCCGCCTCCTGCGGGCTATGGCACACAGTAAAACCCGGGATCTCCATATCCTGCTTTGTCAGCACGATATTCATCCTTCCCGGCAAGGGCTTTTGCCCGGGAAAATCCGCCACCGTTTTTCTGCCGGCGATCACAGTCGCCCCGCGGGTCATTTCCCGGAAAAACTTTCGGTCAGCAGACAAGGCAACCGGCTGGGTACCATCTCTGCCAATGCCCCAGTCCTCATAAACAGCTACAATTAACTCCATTGTCTACCTCAAATTGCCATGGGGATCTCAAAATCAAAGCTGTGGTATTGGTAATTCTCCACCTTAAAGCTATCCTTTGTGAACTGGTAAAAATCGGTGATGCTTTCGTCCAGCGTGACCTTAGGGGCAGGATAGCCCTCCTTTTCCAGCATGGCCTTCACTGCCGGGATATGACGGTCATATATGTGGCAGTCAGCGATCACATGCACCAACTCACCGGGCTTTAAGCCTGCCACCTGTGCCATCATCATAGTCAGCATCGCATACTGGCAAACATTCCAGTTGTTAGCAGTGAGCATATCCTGACTGCGCTGATTCAAAATGGCGTTCAGGGTATCCCCGGTCACATTAAAGGTCATGGAATAGGCGCAGGGATACAGATTCATTTCGTGCAGGTCTTCAAAATTATAGATGTTGGTCAGAATCCGGCGGGAAGCAGGATTATTTTTCAGGTCATAGATCACCCGATCCACCTGATCGAACATTCCCTCTTTATACTGGTGCTTGATACCAAGCTGGTAGCCGTATGCCTTGCCGATGGTACCGTCCTGACCTGCCCATTCGTCCCATACGTGACTGCCCAGATCCTCAATGCGGTTGGACTTCTTCTGCCAGATCCACAAAAGCTCGTCCAGGGCAGACTTCCAATAGGTACGCCGCAAGGTCATCAGAGGAAATTCCTCCTGCAAATTGTACCGATTCACCACACCGAATTTCTTCACAGTATGGGCAGGTGTGCCGTCCGCCCAGCGGGGACGAACCTCCAAATCGGTATCATAAAATCCGTTTTCCAAAATATCCAGGCACGTTGCCCGGTACAGTTCATCGGCTCTTGACATTTTTCTTACTCTCTTTCTTTATAATTGGGGAAATATTCACGGACAAAATCCACGTTTTCCACCTGAAAGCTTTTGCCGTTTAGGTACGCAAGAGAGCCTGCATCGGTGGTAAACTGAAAGGACAGCTTATAGGAATACAGCGCCTGATAATTACGGTCATACTTTTTATTCAGCTTGCCATACTTGCCGTCCCCCAAAAGGGGATGTCCCGCATGGGCAAACTGGGCACGGATCTGGTGTGTTCTGCCGGTAATCAGCTTGCACTCCACCAAAGAAAGCCCGTCACAGCTTGCTAAAACCCGGTAATCGGTATGGCAGGATTTTGCCCCAGTTTGGGGAGAATCGGTGACGAATACCCGGTTTTTCTTGGCATCCTTAAAAAGGTAGCCCTTCAGGCTTCCGTTTTTTTGCTTCAGCGTGCCTTCCACAATAGCAAGATACCGCTTGTCCATCTCCCGGTCTTTGATTTTCTGATTCATCACCCGCAGCGCCTCAGCAGTCTTGGCAGCAATGACGATGCCGCCGGTATTGCGGTCAATGCGGTTACACAGCGCCGGAGTAAAGGAGTGCTCCTCCCGGGGACGCCACTGACGCTTTTGATATAGGTACGCCTGAATATGGTCAATGAGGGTTCTGCCGTATTCCGCCCCGTCGTGGGGATGGACAGCCAGCCCCGGGCGCTTATCCACCAGCAGGATATTTTCATCCTCATAGACGATGTTCAGCTTGGGAGCCGCTACCGTCAAAAACGCGTTATCCTCCCGGGGAGCTTCAAAAAACTCATCATTGATGTATAGCTGCAGCACATCCCCTGCCTGCAGGCGGGTATCCCGCTCTGCCCTGCCTCCATTGAGCTTGATACGCTTGATGCGGATATATTTCTGCGCCAGAGATGCTGGCAGCAGCGGCACACTTTTGGCAAGAAACCGGTCAAGGCGCTGATTCGCGTCATTATTACCTATGGTAAATTCCTTCATACTTTTCCCGTAACTTCCTCAAAATGGCGGTCGATCTTCTGGGTAAATTCCAAAGCCGGGTTGTAGCCCATCTTCCGCTGACGGTTATTCATAGCCGCCACCTCCAAGATCACCGCTAAGTTTCTGCCGGGGGTGATGGGGATGGTGTTCATCGGCACCTTTACCCCCAAGATGTCCATATACTGATCCTCCAGCCCCAGCCGGTCATAGACCTCCTGGGTATTCCAGGGGACGATATTCACCACAAGATCGATGTTATTCTCCGCTCTGACAGCGCCCATACCAAACAGCTTTGCCACATTGATAATGCCAATGCCCCGCAGCTCCACATAATTGCGGATCAGCTCTGGCGCTGTGCCTACCAGGGTGTTTTCTGACATTTTCCGAATATCCACCGCATCATCGGCGATCAGACGGTGACCGCGCTTTAAAAGCTCTACTGCCGCCTCACTTTTACCGATGCCGCTTTCACCGATCAGCAGCAGTCCCTCGCCGTAGACCTCCATCAGCACACCGTGGCGGGTAATGGAGGGTGCAAGCGCAAGCTGCAGATAATCGATCACCGTATTGATGGCAATACCCGTGGCATCCTTGGAGCGCAGCACCGTCACATCGTGCTTGACCGCCATTTGCAGGCACTCGTCATCCACAGGCAGATTCCGGGCAATCAGCATTGCCGGGAATTTATAGGCAAAAATCCGGTCATAGCTGGCAAGGCGCTCCTCCGGCGACAGGCCGGAAAGATAGCTGACCTCCGCATTGCCCATCACCTGCAAGCGCAAAGGCTCAAAATGCTCCAAATAACCCACAAGCTGCAAGCCGGGGCGGGAAAGATCCTCCACCGTCAGGCGGACTGTATCATAGTCTTTTGACCTATATGCGATCTCCAAATGCAGGTGCTCCACAAGAGAGCTTAGCAAAACACCGCTGTGATTGGGCATTCACCGTCACCTCTTCCTTGATTTTAGAAATATTATAGCGGTGGCGGGAAAGAATATCAATAATATTTTCAAAAAACGAAAAATTTTCCTAAAAAAGACTTGCATTTTTCCTTTTTGTCTGTTATCATATGGGAGCGTCTTAGCGAAGGCGCGATTTTGTGAGCCATCTACGGATAGGAGGTGCAGAGAATGGCGAAGTGTGATTACTGTGGCAAGGGCGTTACCTTTGGTATTAAGGTCTCCCACTCCCACAGACGTTCCAATCGGGCATGGAAGCCCAACGTGAAGCGGGTCAAGGCCATTGTGAACGGTACGCCGTGCCACGTGTATGCCTGTACCAGATGCCTGCGTTCCAACAAGGTCGAGCGGGCTGTCTGATTTATCCGGCAATAATATAGCGGTGTTGCTAAGCAGCACCGCTTTTTATTTTTCTTTACCCTTTGTATATAATATGCTAAAATAAGGAAAACTGAAGCTATATGCTATATTTTGGAAAAAAGGGGTGACATTATGGAGGGCACCAATCACCAGCCATCAAAGGCTTACCGCAAGCCGCACCTTACCTGGGATCTTACTGACCGTCCCAACCGGCTCAGCCGTTTTTTGATGGGTAAAACCAATGTGCTTGACCCGGATCCGGCGAAAAAGCCAGTGAGTTTCGTCTTTTTAGGCTTTTTGATCCCCTTTGTGGGCATGTGCCTGATGTATTTGGTTATGGGGATCGCCTTTGAAATGCAGAAAAGCTACTTTCTCCCCGGCTCCGACAAGGTCTTTTCCCTGCTCAATTCCGACGCCTACCACCAATATTTCCCCTTCTTCAAGGCCTTTCGTGCCAACATTTTATCCGGGAAAAGCCTGATCTACTGCTGGGATATCGGAATGGGGATCGACTATATCGGGCTTTATGCCTACTACTTAGGCTCTCCCCTGAACTGGCTGAGCATCCTTGTGCCGGAACGCTGGCTTTTGGACTTTTTTACCCTGCTCACCCCCATCCGTTTGGGCTTTGCGGGAATGTTCTTTGCCTTATTTTTAAAAAAGCTATTTAACCGCAATGACCTTTCCATCTCTCTGTTTGGCAGCTTCTACGCCACCTGTGCCTGGGTCACCGGCTATATGTGGAATACCATGTGGCTGGATACCTTTGCCCTGCTCCCTCTGGTGGTTTTGGGTACTGTCAGCCTGCTGAAGGAAAGAAAATTCATTCTTTATACCGTCAGCCTGTTTTTCTCCCTGTTTATCAATTACTATATTGGATTTTTTACCTGCGTTTTTACCCTTTTGGTCTTTATTTGTTATGAAATCTGCCGCTGGAAAGGGTTTTTGAGGTTCCTTGCGGATCTGGGCCTGATGGCAGCATTTACTGTTATTGCCATCGGTGCCACAGCACTTATCACGCTGCCGGCATATGCCGCCCTGCTGACCACCAACGCCGGTGGCAGTATGACCCTGACGCAGCAGCTCTCCCTGAGCCAAATGGACAGCACTGCTGCCGCCGCTGCCACTACTACGCCCACCACCACCTTTCAGCTTTATCTGACCGACAGGGAAGCCCTCACCGGCTTTGACAGCTGGCAGACCTGGCTGGGTCTTATAGAGGGTATGATCAAGGTCGCAACCAACACCTTTGCCTTCCGTGTCCCCAATGTGGTAAGATCCGAAGGACTGCCCAACATCTACTGCGGTGTTTTTGCCAATGTATTTGCCTTTCTTTTTATCACCTGCAAGCAGGTAAAATGGCGGGACCGGATCTGCTCTGTGATCCTGCTGCTGTTTCTCAACGTAAGCTTTGTGATCCACAATTTAAACTATATGTGGCACGGCTTCCACGAGCCGAATATGATCCCCTACCGTTTCAGCTTCCTGTACAGCTTTGTAATGCTGTATATGGCGTACCGGGCATTCCTGCTGCGGCGCAGACTCAGGCCATGGCAGATCATCACCGCCGGGGTCGTGATGCTTGGTATGCTGCTGTTTTCCCAGGGCTTTGCGGATCATTTGCAGCTTCTGCAAACACCGCCCTCTATTTACTGGCTGACAGACCCCCGGCTTCTGTATCCCTATATCAACATCCCGCTTTTGGCTGCCATCATTGCTGCCCTGCTGATCCTTGCCGTCCGCAAGCCCCTGGCTGAGGATGCAGGCAGTGAGGAGAAGCGCATCTGGTATCAGAAGCTGCATTTTCGGAGATCCTTAGGCACCTGCATCCTGATCTGCGGGATCTGCCTGGAATTAATACTGAATCTTGGCTTTTTCGCGGCATCCACACCCCTTGTCGTCGATGCCGCCGATTATCCCAAGGGCGGCAGTGATGCCGAAAAGGTCATCGAATATATGAAGGAGCAAGAAAACGACCTGTTCTACCGGGCAGAGACCACCCATCAGCAGATCTTCAACGACAGCGCCCTCAACGGTTACAACGGCATCACCACCTTTACCAGCTCGGCAAATGTGAACGTGACCAATTATCTCCGGGCGTTGGGCTATGGTGCTTATTCCACCTATAACCGCTACTGCTATGAGGCAAGCTCTCCCCTGTCCAATCTGTTCCTGAATCTGAAATATATGATTGAGCGGGACGGTGTCACCGCAGACGATCCCTATTTTACTGACATTTACCACAGCGGGGATGTCCACCTTTTACGAAACAACCAATATCTGCCCCTGGGCTTTATGGTGGATCCCGGACTGGCAGAGATCTCCACGGAGCAGGTTGGAAACCGTTTCGATTTCCAGAACAATTTTCTCTCTGCCGCCCTTGGACAGCAGGTGACCCCATGGCGCCGTGTATCCGGTGACGCTTTAGAGATCACCGCCAGTGACAATGTTACCCTCAGCGGCGTTTCCACCATTGGAACCGGAACCTGCAGCTATACCGGCACAGGTGCAGGCGGTGAGGTCTATTATACCTTCCACATTGACCGGGAAGGCTTTTTCAGTGCCTACTTCAGTCTTTCCTATCCCATCAGCTCCCCTGCTCCGACTATCAAATTCTATGTGGATACCGGCAGCGGCTTTTCTGAGGAGCCGCTATTTACGGACGGTTATTCCCTTTCCTATGTGCTGTCGGTAGGTCAGGTAAAGCCCGGCGACCGTGTCAGGATCGCCATTACCTGCCCGGAAAACGGCAGTGGAAGATTTCAGGTCACCGGGGCGCTGCTGGATGAAAATATTATGCAGAGCGCCTATCAGCAGCTCTCACAGTCTGTTTTGTCGCTTACAAGGTTTGAAGACACCCTGGTGGAGGGAACGGTTACCTGTCAGCAGGCAGGGCTTCTGTACACCTCCAGTCCCCAGACAGGTGATAACTGGCACGTTTTTGTGGACGGTCAGGAAACTGAGATCACCCTGATTGGGGGTGCTATGGTAGGTGTTATGCTGGAAGAAGGCAGTCACACTGTCACCTTCCGCTATGAAAACAAGGCATTTCAAATTGGTTTGACAGTCAGCATCGTCTCCACTGCTGTTTTCGCCTGCATCTGCGGCACTTACCTGTATCACAAAAAGAAGAAAAAGCAAGCATCCTAAGCAAAGGGCAGTCCGACCCCGGACTGCCCTTTGTGCAGCAAATTGGATTATAT
>JAFTTQ010000082.1 GCA_017466665.1 Oscillospiraceae bacterium | reverse complement strand
TCTCGGTATCGCCGTTGATCTCGGCAAGACCGGCAGCGGTTACATCAATAGTCATAGACTGCCCATCTTCGCTGTAGCTGACAGTAAAGCGGCCATCATCCTGGGTCCAGGTAGCAACCTTATCTGTGCAGTTCTTATCTGTGAAGAACTCAATCCTGACATCCTTGTTATAGGACAGCCCGGGTGCGATATTGTCGTAAAAATTGAAACAACTCAACGCAGTAGCCTGAGAGGTGATTGTGGGCAGAGAAGAGATGATCTGGTATTCCATAGTGTCGCCAGCAGAGCCTGTGGCAGTATGGGCAAAGCCGTCAGTAATGGTGTCGCTGCCATTATTGGTGCCGGTATCACTTGCCGCCTCACGAACAGTCTTCTCCAGAGTGGGAATACCGCTGGTGTTCTTGGGATATACGGTTACATCATAATTCCACTCGTGACCACCTTCCGGTGCAGTGCCCTCAGTGTTGTTGTTTACTGTAGTCATGGGAAGGCTGATGAGGAAAGGGTTGGTGGTTGCGGTAACTGTTTCAGGAACTGCAGTTTCTACAACAAGATACAGACCCACATTCAACTCGTCCGTAGAAGTTCTGCCATCTTCATCAGTAAGGTCCATCTTGATACCGCCGTTGTTATTGATGTATGCTTCCAGAGCATCTTTGACTTCGGTTGCATTGTTCTCTAATGCCTGAGCAAGCGCATCGATGATAGTATCAGAAGTGTAAAGATAATACTGTTCCTTGATGGTATCTATATCTGCAGGCATCTCACATTGACCGGCACCGTCAGCAAGACCGATTGCCTTTAGAAAGTCAGCTGCTTTCGGCTTCTCAAACATAAAGATTTGATAGTTGAGGAAATACGGGGCATCTACTTCGTCAACAACTTCGTTGTATCTCAAAGGCGTAGCAAGGTTCAGAATTGTAAATTCTGCGCCTTTGACCGCATAGCCGTTGCTGGTTTGACTGTTGCCGAGCACCTGTTCAGGACTTCCGCCAACAGGAGTGGCATTGATAAAAGTATCTTCCACGACAGTATCCTGCCAGCCGCTGGATGTAAAGGTGTTTTCATCTACAACGCCATCCTTATATGCATCGGTCCAGTTGAACGCATAGATTGTCAGAGAACAATCGGCATCATAATCAACGACAGATGTTTCGGCTGTGGCGGCAAATGCGGAGGGAACACAGGAAAGCAGCATAACGGCTGCCAGGGCGATAGCAAAGATCTTCTTAATATGTTTCATTTTGATAAAATCCTTTCGTTGTTTGAAAATTTGAATTGATTTGAAATGAATTGGGGAAATAAAAAGACCAGGGACGATCCCTGGCACGGCAGCACACAGTATTCATGTTACTTTTCCTTTCGTTTAAGATAATAAATTGCACCGGCACAGGTCAGAAGACACACTGCCAATCCGGCAGAAATGCCAATCATGGAACGGGAGCCGGTGTGAGGCAATGTGAATACCGGGGTGTTTACTACATTAAGGGTAATAACTTCACCGTTGGATGTAAGCATACCTTCATAAGCATAATCGCCTAAAAGCTGAAATCCGTTGGGAGCCTTTACCTCAGAGATTCGGTAATACACACCAACAGCTAAGCCTTGGAAGGATATGTAGCCGGAGCTATCCGTGATAAGAATACCGTCCTTTAGACCCGGTGAGGTGCATTTACCCCAGCCGGGGGTCGGGGAGTATTCTACAGGAGTCCAAATAGAACCGGAGGCGCTCCACTCCAAAAGGAAATGAGCCCCGGCTATACTGTTTTGGTATGGATCCGTTTTGTGGATTACTATAGCACCGGTATTCATTCTGTTGTAGAAATAGGCATTGACGGTATCATCCGGGATAATGGTTATTGGCTGCGGATTACGACTGGTGCAGGTGTAATACGAGCCCAGCTCAGCATTTGTGTGACCAATTTCCTTTACCCAGTAGGTACCTACTTTGATGTCTTCAAATAAGGCAAGCCCAAACGGATCTGTTGCTACCGGACCATATGCCAGCTGCGTGCAGGCTTCGTCATAATACAGGGCGAATTTCCAGCCCATAATGTCTGTATCGGTGTCGGTGCTTTTGGCAACTGTCAGATGTCCTTTTGGAATTACAATATTCAGGAATGTCACTTCCGCAGTTTCCCCTGCGGAGATGGTAACCTCTTTTACGCTTTCCTCACAGTAATATAGTTCATTCACAGATGCGGATGCGTTACCGGTTTCCTTTACCCAGTAAGTTCCGGCCTGCAAATCTGTTAAAAGAATTTGACCGCTATTATCTGTGGTGTGGGGACCGGAGATAAGATTGGTACAAGCCGAATCACTGTAAATCTCAAATTGCTAGCCGGACAAACAGTTGCCATCACTGGTTTCTTTTTGTATCTTCAGCTTTCCGGTGGGAAGCTTCAACTTGAAGAAGGCAGGTACCGGGTCATATTGAGGAGATTGCAGAGTACACATATCCTGGCTGCCGGTGTCGGCGTCCCATATCAAGAAAGCACTCTGATCTGAGTTGGGAATAATGCGTTCCGGGGCAGCCATCACCGTTTCCAGATTGCTGTTTGCGGTTGTGATTGTCAGGGATTGACCGTCTTCGCTTTTTACGAAGGTCAGGTCATCGGTATCCTGGAAATCATAAGCGGACAGGATGTTGTTGGTATCGGTAAGCGTAATAGAATAAGTTCCATCGCCATTGGACACCATTGTGTGCGAAGGCGCCTGTTCTTCACTTTTTGAGGCAAAGCTGGGAATCAAATCGTGGGTGGCCAGCTTTTCACTGATGTGATTATAAGCAAACCACACATCTTCATTTCTCAAATACTTAGTGTGAATACTGGAATAGTACTCGCTGGTGATCTCCAGTTTTTCAGGGTTTTCCGGGGTGCCGCCACCGAATACATCAAAGTAGGTATCATTCAGAAGGGCAAAGGGGTGGGAATCCTGACGCCAGCCCAAAATGATTTCGTGGACAATGAGATAGGTAGCAAGCTGATAGGCAACCTGTGTTCGCAGATCATCGCTGTCGATACCGTTTGGGTATCCATAGAGGATTGCCAAGCTGACACCTCGCTGTTTGGTGTAATCCAGTAACAGCCATGGGTCAGCGCCTGTATACTCCGTTTCGTCATAAACACTGCCTGCTTGGATATTGACACCGGGCTGAATACAGTAGGCGGTATGAAATACATCATCGATCCAGACCGTATGCATCAGCACTCTGTCGGATGTGTAGTTGACACCGTTATAGCTGTAACTGATTTTTTCATAGTTACAATTCCAAACAACAGCTTTCGGCCGGTACTTTCCGTTTTCATAGGTAGCTCTTGTAGCATAGAGCAGCAGCTCTTCCGGTACGGTATCTTCCGGTTCGGTCACAACCGGTTCAGTTTCTGTTGTGATTTCGTCCGAAACCGCTGTAGGTTCAGATGCCTCGGCTGCCCACACCGGAGAAAGCGATATCATACTGAATACCATAACAAAAGCCATCAGCAAGCAAAGAATGCGTGATATTTTCTTCATTTTGATGTTTCCTTTCAAAAGAATTGCCCCGCCTTTTGCAAGACGGGGCTATGTTGCAATATTTAATTAGCCGTAATACACGTTTACCCAGTAGGTTCCGTTGCCCTTCGGTGTGATTACAATGTCGATTCTGGCTCTGCACATGACTCCGTCGATTTCGACAGCAATTTGGAATCCGGGGACTGCCAGCAGGGCTCTTGTGGTATCATCCACACAGCCACGGATGGCAGCTCGGCCTTCCTCCATAGTATCAAAGACACAGGTGTAGGCAGGATAGTAGCCAGCTCTGGTGCCGGGGTAGATGCGATAGCCGTGGGTATCGGCCGCATAATTCAAACCGTACTGTACCAGTGCATCCAAGTCAATCACCTCTGCAGGCTCCGTTTCAGGCGGATCTGTTGGTTCCGGTTCTGTCGCCGGAGGATTTGTAGGCGTAGGTTCTGTAGGCTTTGGCGCAGTGGGTTTGGGGTCGGTGATTTCAGGTTCCTCTGTTACCGGAGGATTGGTTTCCCGGGGAGGCTCAGTGGGAGCGTCTGTTGCATCGGGCTCTGTTTCCTGAATGACCGGCGTAGTAGTCTGCGGTGTTGTGGGATCAGGGGTGACAGTGGGTATTGACGATTCAGCTTCCTGGGGTTCAGTCATTTCACCGTCTTCCGTATCCGGTTCCGTAAACTCCGGTGGTGTAGCAGTTGTCTGTGCATCCATTTTGTCAGGAGAGGTTGTCCCTTCACCTGTAACGGATGGCGTGGTTGGTGCTGCAGCGTTGTTTTCACAGCCGGCTGCAAGCGGGATCAGCATACACAGTATGATAATAAAAGAAATAAGACCTTTTCTCATAATTCTCTATCTCCTTTCTTTGAACGGTCTTATATAATTGTACGATTCATTACTTTGTTTTTCAACAAATCGCAAAATTATTTTTAAGATTCAAAAGAAAGGGGAAAGAAATTACAGATTTTGACGAATGATGCGGGTGACGATGCCAATGGCAACATTGTGTTCCTCTTCCAATCTGGTAACAACGAAACTGACATCATCTTTCTTGCCGGGAATTCTAAAATCCTGACAGAAATGTGCAATGGCATTTGTGCCGTTGGATAATCGAACATAGATTACACCACGGCGGACATCGACAACCTTACCGGTGTACTTGCCTTGAATTCGGCATTTCCGCAGATTATCGCGGTTTGTATTTGCCGCAAGACTCTTTGCGTCTACCTCAATCTGGATATTGGATGTTTTTGTGCCGCTAATGCTGGTGACACGCAAAAGAATGGTATCCCCAATGGAGTAGTACTCGCGGACATCACTGACCCAATACCAGGTAAGATTTCTTGAAAAAACATTTGTGTCAACGCCAAATACTTCAACCCGGATAAACTGTTCAGTTACGGCAATGACACGCCCCTGTACAATTCGCCCGGGATAAATGAGAGTTTGGCCGTTTGCATCACGATCAAAATAGAAGGTTTGCCGTTTTTTCAACATAGCATCCCTTCTGCTGCCAACAACGGATTTGGTATCAGAATCAATGCCACGGACAATAAAATCAATTTCGGCACCTAACATCATACTCAGATATCTGTGCTGTACATTTCGTGCATCTGTACGATCCAAATTATTGCCCGGAAGATTCACATACATTTCGGTTACCGGCATTACGACCCGAAAGCCCTTGTAATGCAGAACAGCAAGGACATTTCCTGCCTCCAGTCTTTCCAGACCGTCCAAATAACCGGTGAGGATTTTCTTGGTAAGAAAGGCATTTTGGATTTCATGCCATGTGGTATCGTCAGCTTCTTCCGGCGTTTCCACATCTGCATAGGCATCGATGGTCAAAATAGGAGCCTTTCTGATAATTGTGCTTTTTACCACGGCTTCCACGGGGGCTGTTGATTTCGCCTGCGTTTGAGCTGCATCTGCCGTTTGGCTGATTGCTTCTGTGCTCGTTTCAACAGACGCTTTTTTCCTTGTGCGCTTGGGTTTAGGGGTTTCCGATGCGGAAGGTTGGGATACCGCCGCGCTTGCATCGGCAGCAGCGGGGGTGGTTGATAATTCATTTTCATAGGCTTGCGTTGTTTGTGTTTCAGTTTTTTTAATTCTGGGCATAAAGAGAATGCTACCTCCTTTTAGTTGTCAAGCATAAGCATATTTTTGGTGGTTGCAATATACTCCTCGACGGTCTGCGTTTGTATTTCTGTTTCTGTTTCTGCTGGAGGTGATTTTGGGGCTGCTTTTTTTCTTTTGCTGGGCGGTGGTGGATCCTCGGGAAGAATGCTTTTCCCGGTATCTATTTCCTGTTGCCGCCAGGCGGGGATATAGCTGGATGCCTTGCAGTTTTTAAGCTTGCCGTACTCCGGATGGATAGAATAGTCGTACTTATTGACTTTCAAAGGCTTCATGCCCCTGACAATAATCAGCGCCTCGTCTATGGGAAGACGAAGCACTTCATCGGGGGTGAGTACCGGTCGTTTGCCGACACCGCTGGTTTCCCGGTATTCCGGTGTATAATCCGTTACACGGAAGGTGGCAAGCTGTTTTGCTCTGCTTGTCACGGCGACACTGGCAAGACCGGTGCGATTTGATACAAATTCTGCAGTCAGTGGATCTGTACAGCCAAGAAAAAGCTGAATGTCTGAGTTGCCGATAATTTCCTGCCATTGGTTGTATGGATACCGGTTCTGTAAACCGGCGAGATTTTGGAATACACAGGACATAGAAATGTTCCGGGATCGAATTACGCTGAGTCTGCGGGAAAGATCTGGAATGGTACCGCAAGCGGTGAGCTCTTCACCAAGGATATGCACCGGTACCGGCAATTTACCGCCCTCACAGTTTTTATCTGCATAGCGAACCAGTTTGATAAAAACAAAAGAGAGGAACAGAGATGCCAGAAAATCAAAGGTGCTGTCCTGATCGCTGGTGACAAGGAAATACGCACAAGGCTTTTGCCCTGGTAATTCCAAGTCTATTTCGTCCGCAGCGGTGATTTTCTTAATTAGCTCCGCTTGAAAGACCTGAAGCCGACTGCCGAGACCAATGATAACACCGCTTTGCACGGTGTCCGATGCCTGCTGAAACAGTGCATACGGGGCTTTTGCCGGATGGTTATTGGGCAATACATCAAAGAAATAGTCTAAGCTTCGTCCCCCTCGCAGGGTGAGCAGCTTATAAACCTCTCCCATATTCTTTCTGTTTTCCGGATAAGACTGTTCCACGTACAGCACCAATGCTTTCAGCAAATTCATTTCGGCGCTGTCCCAAAAATGATCGCCCTTGGTGCCACTGGTGTTCTTGATAATAACATCAACGAAAAGCTGAGCTATAAGCTCCTGACCTTCTATTTCTGCCAGACAGTTCCAGGAATCGGAATTCTCCGGTTGAACGAGGTTGAAAACTTTAACCACATATCCCTGACGGCGCAGGTAGTCGCTTGACTTTTCATAAAGCTCGGATTTGGGATCGCTGATAATTAACGATTCGTTCCGTGCGACACCCTGCAGGATTCTGTTCATACAAAAAGCCCGTGTCTTTTTGGAGCCGGAGGCACCATAGACAGCAAGGTTTTTGTTGAGCATTGTGTTTTCAGGGACGCAGACTGCTTTTCCGTCCTGTAAGCCGAGAATAACACCTTTGTACTTATGAACATTGGGTACCAGCTCCAACACGGTTTTCATTTCCTGATAAGTCATCCAGCCGGAAGTGCCGTAGGTGCCTTTGGCAGAATAAATGAAATTCCGGTCCTCGTCGTACTCACCGGCCTCTTTTGAAAAAGCCTTTATCAGTATTATGGCGAGAGCGCCGATGATCAGGCCACTAAAGCAAACACCGGGAAGACTGTCCGGGAAAGCCAATGCACTTTTGATACAATCCAAGAAATGAAAGGATGCGGCTTCCGGTAATGAGCCGTCACCGGGGACGGGATTACTCTGCTTCCAAGCGATAAAGTTTTGAAGCAGTTGAGAAAGGTAACCACCGGTGTATAAAACCAACCCAATGTAAAGAGGGATGATGAATAGATACTTTAAGTATGTTCGCTTTTTGATGGGAAGAAACTCCTTTCAAATTTTTCAAAACTGATGGCTTGTATGACTGCCAATGCACTATACATATCAGACAGTGTTTTTTTCTGAAAATCAAAGCAGATAATAATGCCGTGTTTTTTGTGTAACCGCAGACCTCTGCAAAAACGGTTGATGCGGGGGATGTCCATAAAATATCCGAGCAATACCGGATTGCCAAAACGGTCAAAACCATCATTGACAAAAGCGTACTCTGGATTGGCAGGACGCAAATCCTGCACCAAAATGCGGGCAAGTGCATTTTTCCTGGGTGTGTCACAAAGAAGCTCCAACAGAACAGCGCCATAATGATCGTTGGTCAGATAATAAAAGTTTTTATAGTTTCCGTCTGAGAAAAAATGAGAACGGATACCACTGTCCGTGGAGGCTATAATTTGACTAAAAACCGTCAAATCTGCTCCAATGATTAAACCGTACAGCTGCTTGGCAGAGTATTGATGATAGAGCCTTTCGTCACAGATGGCCCTTATCAGCAAAGAGCGTGCCTTGTCCTCATAACGGTAATCCAGTTTATTCAGACCGGGAATACAGTTATAGACGGAATAGACATTATCAGCAGTCATTAAAACACCGCAAATCCGTGAGCCACGGAGTTTGATCGTGTCCATCTCCAGCTGGCGTATCTCCCGTGGGGTATAAAAGGCTGCCTTCTTCACAGGAGGCAGTTCTGCCGGATCGGGAGTAAATATTACCGGCTTGCGGTCATAGAAAACAGGGATATCACACTGCAGTATCAGCAGATAGATTTCTGCCAACCGATGCAACCGAATACGCCTGGGCAGTTCACTTTTGACCAGGTTGGTTTCTACATTGCCGGTTAGATACAAACGGTAGCGTTCATTGTTTTCTGATAGCAGAATCTTTTTAGCTTTTGCAGTTAAGCGATATCCGCGGAGATGATCCCGAAGATGCACACGCATCAATCCAATGCGACATAGATTCGAGATCACATTATTTACATAGTTGCGACTGTAGGACAGCGGCACAAGACCATTGGGGAGTTCGCCGCATATAGCAGTCAGCTCCAACAGAAGATAAGCTAATGAATTAGGATTTGGGAAAGGAATCGGTCAGCCCCATGTTATCACCTCCAAATTTTTGATTTTTTACCGAATTGCGAAGACCTCGGTAGATTTGAAGCCCATTGCAGGCTTAAAAGTTGTTGCGCTGCAAGCGTTTTATTGAAATTACTCCGTGTGACGAAAAAAACGCAAAACGGTTAATTTTTTAACACGGAAAATCCAGGCTATTTTGCTCGATTAGCCATCCTACAAAGCGATCCTTTGGCATAATGTACACGCGGGTACAGTCACGATCAGAGGCTACTGCAGTCTGATAAAGATCGCAAAGGGTAGCATTATCATCTATGAGCATATGTGCAGCAATGATGTCAATCAGCTGCTTGCTCTGCTTATTGTCGTAGTCAAAGTAGATGCTTTCGGTCAAATGGTTATCGTAGATGTGTAATATGCAAATCGTACATTCCCGGAATCTGGGAATATGATTAGCTTGGACATATATTTCCAAGGCAGTATTCAGCGGCTCCATAATGATTTGCGAACTATGGCGGCCTTGCTTTTTGGACAGTAAAGCGGGAAGCTCTACCATCAAGGTGTTCGCGTCGTAGATGATTTTGACACCTTGTACGGAAGCAGCTCGTTGAAGGTAGGCAGATCGGCCACTGCAACTGGTAGCATACACAATGTTGCGAAGATAACAGGTAACTCGTTCGCTAAGTAAGGCAGCCTCTGTACACAGATCCAGATATTCTTGCGGAAACAATTCTGCGTCCATTGTGTTTAGAGACAAAACAGTTTTCTCCATTCGGGAAAGGAGAAGTGCAATTTTCTGCACACGGTTAGATAGTGCCAATTGATTCATTTTGGTGCCCTCGTTTTATGTTGATAGTATTGGACGCAACCTGTAGCATCCACGGTACAGTAACCTATGACACCTGGGAGATTTAGTTTGGGTATTTGCTCTACGGTGTCAATGAGTAAGATTTGTTTTGCGGAATGGTTTTGCTGCTGCATAAGCGCTGTTGTGACAAGTGCTTCGTTGCCGGCAGGCACGCATACTATGTGGTATTCCTGATCGCGCACGAAGAATACGACCGCAACGGGAAAAATGCTGCAGCTGTGATATGTCACTTTAGGCAAAAAATCAAGCAGTACCCATATAGCAGGTGCAATCGGTGTTTGACCGGCTGCTTCTTGATAATTGATGGGATACACTTTCCCACGCTTGCTTATCTTAATTCGGCCTTGTGCTTCCAGATAGACAAGAATATGTTTCACCTTTTTAGGCTGTTCCGGATGCAAGCGGATCAATTGCTGCTGCAAGACCCCCGGATACATAGATATCTCAGCTAAAAGCTGTTGCCCAATGTCCTGATAAAAAGAAATGTTCGCCACCTCCCATAATGATAGAATCAGTCGTGCATAGCGCAGAAAAGGGTTCCTGCCCAATAATGGAAGGAACCCTTACTCGGTTTGGCAATATAAATTTTTGAGTGTGGATATTATAACACAGTCAAAATATCAATGAAATAGCAAAACCGTACCAATATCGTATCAACCGTACTAATTTCGTATCAATTTCGTATCATCTTTCAAATCGGGCACAAACTTCTCCAAAATTGCGATGGAATCTTTGGAGGTATAGCCCCATAAAACGGAGCTGAGTGTGTCGATGGCATACTGCCTGCGGCGGAAATATGTGGCATAGCTGATGTCACGAATGTGCGGCCGGAGCAGCTGAATTGCCTGCATAGCATTTTTGGGCTTGTGGGGGGACAGATAGGTGATGTAAAGGATCCAGTACAATTCTTCTCCATCCTTGTGCTTTTCCCGGAGGCACGATACAGCATTATCCAGCAAATGAATCATTTGTGCGCTGCGCTGGATGCATTGGGCGTGGTGTTCAATTTCGGTGCCGGCGAGATCCGCACCTGCAAGATAGACAGAGTCCAGGAAGTCGTCAATTGATTTTCCGTACTCAATGTTAAACTTCTTTTGCACTTGCTGAACGGACAGCTCCAGACTCCACACCACATCCCGATATTTTTTTAACAGCTTCCAGGTGTCGTGATATAGCGGATTATCCTGCACATCGGTAACAGTGTTCTTTGCCATAATCAACAGCCTCCTTCCGGAAGGCAATCCACAGGGGAGAGAGTCAGTTCAAAGGTTTGCACAGGATAATCCCCGCACAAAATAGAAACTCCAAATTGAATATCCGGCGTCTTGTCTAAAGGTTCTAACGTACTGTATATACCCATACAGTCTTCAGATAAATTAAATAACTTATATTTTGCTTTGGGACAACGGAAGCAGGAAACCCCTTGTGCATCAAGGAGATTGGACATTTTTTGAAGGATAATTTGAATATCCTTTTTTGAAACGCAAGTAAGATCATCCGGAACGGTAACCTCCTGCTCTACCACAGTGGTATTAGCTGTAGTATCTTCTTTGTTCTCCAAAGCAATTTTGACATTTAAGATCATAGCGACTTCCTCCTTATCGATTAGTACATCAGATATTTGAAACATTGTGGACAGATAGTTTTGTAAGTATATGACGCTGCCTTTGTTGCCGGTGAAATTGATGATTTTTATATAATCGTTTTCTTCCATATAGCGCAGCAATCGGCAGACTGTGGCTCTGGATATTCCCCATCGGTCAGATAGCTCGGAATAGTTCAGCAATGGAGAGCCGGTGCCATTTCGCATATAGACTACAGGCCCTAAATCGGAGCCTTGTACTTGCGTGTCGTTATATATGGCAGAAATCCATAAGTCCAAAAGAATATCCATTTGGGAACATTTCCCACTGCTAATAAGATCTGTTGCAGTTGCGATTGAAATAAAGAAGAAACCGGAATCTTTTTGGCAGGGGCAGTTGTAATCCAAAATAGTATTGGTTTTGCACCAGTTTCGGATTTTAAATTTAATGGTTTTTCCGTTTTGCAATAAAAGGTATTGGACAAGATGCTTGTCTTGCAGACCCTGCAGAATATCTAACACCTGTTTTTGACTTCCGGCCCGGAGAATAGATACCAATTCCTTTGTAGAGCACAACCACTCTCCAGGGTAGATAGTGTGACGCACACCGTTCAAATGTCGATATGAGGTGCGGAAATTTGCGTAGCTGCATAACACGGTATAATAAAAAAGACCGGAATCCCCACCAGTGCGCAGGTTCCGGTCCTTAATTAAAGATTGAACGAACTGTCGATAGATTCGACAGCGCGGATAATTTACAATCTGCTTAATTTGAAGTTGATAGTTTTGCATATATCCTCCTTAATGGTTAAATCGGTTATGAATTATTTTAGCCCGGCAGAAATGTTGTTTCTGCCGGGCTTTGATTATACTGTGATCGTTGCTATGTATTGCACGGTCAGGATATGACCCATGGCAATACGATTACGGCGGTCGTAGCGGAAGGTTCGTATGGGACAATTGTTCTTGACCATCTGGCCGCCGACGGAACCGGCTTCACGGGAAGTCAGGTGACCGTTGTAGCCGTTGGTCAGGTTGACACCAACCTCCTGAGCAGCCTGCATCTTGAACTGCTCCATTGCCTGCTTAGCTTCGGGAACATTGATCTGATTGTTTCTCATTTCTTTTCTCTCCTTCTTTTGGCACACTTTTTCAGCTATGCCTTGCTTTCTTGGAAAGAGGTACTTTCCGAAGAAAGCACTTTTCTTTCCGCAAACATATCTTTGCCGAAAACGGAAGAAATATGATTGCATTTTTTCGGAAATAATCTCAATTATTGGAAGATTATTTGGTCTTACGGACTTCAATATTGTGTTGGAGTTCAATGCGCACCTTCAAAGCACCAATTCCGCCGCAGCAAAAAATCTCCCTCAGGTCTACACCAATACAGCGATCTTCTACATAGAGGGGTAACATCTGACCTCCTTTACTGTGGCAGGCTCCAATGGAAAAGTAATAGAAAATGCGAAGAATGTGTGCTTGACAGCCGGAAGAAAATGCCTTACAGTAAAATATCCCCGTGAGGCGTTAGCTGTGGCGAGCATCTGTATTTACACACAGAAGAACTGACAGGAGGGTGATTGCAATGAGAATTTACGAGAATCCTCAAAAAACCAGTAAGAACCGAAGAAAACTCAGAAGCTACTGCATTCCCTGCGGTGTTTCAGAATATCAGCTTGCACCCGCTTGGGCGGGTTCGGGTTATGTAGCTCAGGCTATGATGATTACGGACTAAAAGAAAGGAAGAAACTATGCAATACCGTTTTTTGCGTTATCCAGGCGGAAAAGGGAAGGCTGTGACCTTCAGCTACGACGATGGCTGCCGCACAGATATTCGTCTGGCAAAAACCCTTACAGAGCACGGCATCCGCGGCACCTTTAATATCAACAGCGGACTTATTGGCAAGGATGACCGGGACTGGCATTTGACTGCCCGGGAGATCCGGGAGCATATCGTGGACGCCGGTCACGAGATCGCCGTTCATGGCAAGATGCATATGGCACCTGGCTTGAGCCGTCCGGTGGATTGCATTCAGGATATGCTAAGCTGCCGTCTGGAATTGGAAAAGACCTTTGGTAAGATCGTTCGGGGTATGGCATATCCGGACAGCGGTATTATCAATCTGCAGAATGAAGCCAGTTATGATAATATCCGCCGGTATCTGCAGGATCTGGGGCTCGTCTATGCCAGAACCCTTGGCGGTGACAATGAAAAATTCCGTCTGCCCTCCGATTGGATGGCGTGGATGCCCACCGCCCACCACGGTAACAGCCGGGTAATGGAATATATCGATAAATTCCTTTCCGACGATCCCGATGGGGAGAAGGTGTATTATTCCCATCGGTATCCCCGGCTGTTCTATTTATGGGGCCACAGCTTTGAATTTGAAAATAACAAGCAGTGGGATCTGTTGGACGCAATCTGCGAAAGATTAGGCGGACACGAGGATGTTTGGTATGCCACCAATATGGAGATCTACGAGTATGTCCAGGCGTATAACGCCTTGGTGTTCAGCGCCGACGGGCAGAAGGTGTATAATCCGACACTGAAAACGGTGTGGTTCCGTACAGATGCAAAAATATATTCTGTTGCCCCGGATCAGACCTTGGATTTAGACTAAATGAGGGGCGCCTCTAAAAACTCCTTTTTGCCGGGATGTCCAATCTTTTGTCCAAGCTTTAATTTATGCCAAAATCTTTGGACACCCGAATGAAAATCAGTTTTAGAGGTGCCCTGAGGTATTTGCGTATGAGCGATCTGAAAAAATTACTTAACCAAATGACCTTTGAGGAAAAAGTCCCGCAGTGCGGGTATAATTCAGATCGATAATATGGATTGATTTTTATCACGCGGTGATGTAAAATAGAACAAAACTCTTCAAAAAAGAGGTGTCTATGCAATGCGGATCAATCCTATGGATAATGTAGAGGTGCATTTGGAGGATGGGCATAAGTATGCCCTGCGGGATATTCGGCAGGGGGAGAATGTGATCAAATACGGTCAGCCTATTGGTCACGCCACCCGGGATATTGCCAAGGGAGAGCACGTCCATTCCCACAATTTAAAAACCAATCTTTCCGGCGCTGTGGAATATACCTATGCGCCTGTGCGCTATCCGGTTCCGGCGGTTACAGAAAAGCCCACATTTATGGGCTATCTCAGGAAAAACGGAGAGGTGGGTATCCGTAACGATGTTTGGATCATCAACACGGTAGGCTGTGTCAATAAGATCGCCCAGAGATTAGCGGAAAAAACCGGGGCAAAGTATTTCCCCCACCCCTTTGGCTGCTCTCAGCTTGGGGATGACCAGGCTGTGACCCAGCAGATCCTGAAGGGGATGGTGGAGCATCCCAACGCCGGCGGTGTGCTGGTACTGGGCTTGGGCTGCGAGAACAATAATATAGGGGTGTTCCAGAAGGTCTTGGGCAGCTGGGATGATGACCGGGTCAAATTTCTGAACACACAGGATGTATCGGATGAATTGGAGGAGGGCGTTCGCCTGATCCGTATTTTACAGGAAAATGCCGCAAAGCAGCAGCGGGTGCCTGTGAGCATCGATAAGCTTTGCGTTGGCCTGAAATGCGGCGGCAGTGACGGCCTTTCCGGCATTACCGCCAATCCTTTGGTGGGCCGTGTCTGCGACCGGCTGACGGCAATGGGCGCAAGCTGTGTGCTGACGGAGGTGCCGGAGATGTTCGGCGCGGAGCATTTACTGATGCAGCGGTGTGAAAATGCAGAAGTATTTGAAAAAACCGTCAGGCTCATCAATGATTTCAAGGATTATTATACCCGGCATAACCAGGTGATCTATGAAAATCCTTCCCCCGGCAATAAGGCGGGAGGCATTACCACCCTGGAGGAAAAATCCCTGGGCTGTATCCAAAAGGGCGGTCTTTCCACAGTGGTGGATGTGCTCAGCTACGGTGACCGGGTTCGCAAGCCGGGACTGTCTCTGCTCAATGGCCCCGGAAATGATATCGTTGCGGTAACAAATCTGATGGCAGCCGGTGCCCATATGGTGCTGTTTACTACCGGCAGAGGAACGCCCTTGGGCGGTGCCGTGCCCACAGTGAAGATCGCCACCAATCACCTTTTGGCGGTGAAAAAGGAGAAGTGGATCGATTTTGATGCCAGCGGTGTACTGGAGGGCAGTGACCTGACAGAAGAACTGCTTGCGTATATTTTGCAGGTTGCCGGGGGCAAGCAGACCCGCAATGAGGAAAACGGCTGTGAGGAGATCTCCATTTTCAAGGACGGCGTAACGCTGTAAGCCCACAGGTAGTATGCGAAATTGGAATTTACCTTATCAAGCAGGATGGCGCGCACACCCTCTCCCTATGGGAGAGGTGGCAGCCCGTAAGGGCTGACGGAGAGGGTTTCCTATCGTTTGAGGTACACCCTCTCAGTCACGGCTTACGCCGTGCCAGCTCCCCCAAAGGGGGAGCGTGGAATAAGGTAAACAATAATTTACGGTGGTATGATTTTGGCGGGGCTGTTTCTGGTCAGAAACAGCCCCGCCGGGTTTTATTTATTTATTTTGCTCCATCCATTGATGGTATGCCTCCTGAACCGCAAAATAGGCGGCTTTGGGACGGCGGTATTCGTTCATAATGCCTTTGTTATTAAAGCCCCTTGCCCGGGAAAGATCCATCTGACTGCTGGTGCGCGCGTCGCAGAACTGCCAGATAAAGGCACCTGCCACAGCGGGATGCTCACCGAACAGCTTCAGGCAGTAGCGTAAAAGCTTTGCCTGGTATTCCTCGCTCCATTTGGTGCATTCGGCATCGTGATAGCCGTAGAGCGCGCCACCGCCAAATTCACTCATAATAAAGGGCTTGTCTGCCATACCCAGGCTATCCATTCTCTGGCAGTACTGCTCTAAGAAGGGGATCCAGGCGGGCAGATCACCGTCATACCAGCCATAGTACTGGTTGACGCAGATCACATCGCTGTATGCACAGCAGATATCGGTGAAATACTGGTTCGCGGCGTAGACCACCAGCCGGTTGCCGCCGTTTGCCTTGAGGTAATCGTAGTAGGTCTTGGTCATATGCAGGGCAGGCTCGGTATCTGCCCGGATCTCGTTGTGCATACCCCAAAGGATGATGGCAGGGTGGTTGTAATAATACCGAACCATTTCCTTGTGCATGGTAAGACCCCGGTCAACCACAGTGGGGTCACCCAATGTTTCCACGGAGAAGCCAATGCCCCAAATGGGGATCTCACTCCAAAACAGAATGCCCAGCTCATCCAAATAGTCCAAAAATAGCTGGGAATTGGGATAATGGGCACCCCGGATGGCGTTGCAGTTCAACCCGGTTATCAGATCCAGGTCGTGCTGGATCCTCGATGGCGGGAATGCAAAGCCAAAATCCGGGTGGTCATCGTGGCGGTTGATGCCCCGGATCTGCAGGGGCTTGCCATTGAGCAGAATTTTTCTGTCCGAAACACAGATGTGACGGAAGCCGACCCGGTCATACAGATCGTCGGTATCAGTTTGGATACAGACAGAGTAAAGCTTAGGGTTTTCCGGCTCCCAAAGGGTAATATTTTCCAGGCAGGATTCGGGCAGTGTGACGGTTTGTGTCATACCGGCAGGCACGGAAATGCTGCCGCGGTAAACGGTCTGCTCTCCTACCGTCACGGTCAAATCGGTTTGCGCTTGGATTCCGGCATTATAGCACTGCAAAACCAGTTGACATTTGGCGGAAGTGAGATCTTCGGAGAGGGTATATTCCAGCCGGTTTTCCAAAACACAGATACCGTGCAGTTCCTCTATGCTCACATCCCGGGAAATGCCGCCGTAGGGATACCAGTCTACCCGCTTTTGAGGAATGGAATACTGGTCAAAGCGGTTATCTGCCAAAACTGTCAGGGTGTGACAGCCTTGGGAAATGTTGGGAACAATAAAGGAAAACTGAGAAAAGCCCCCGTAATGGTCGCCTAAATACTGACCGTCCAGCCATACCTTTGCATAGGTCAGCACAGCGCCAAAGCTCAGCCGCAGGCAGCCGCCCTGACTGAAAAACTGCTTTTCATACCAGGCAGCACCTTCATATTCCAGCATACCGGCTTCCGTATTCCATACTGAGGGCACACTCACCGGCTGACTGGCGGGTAAGCCCTGATACCATTGTGCCTGCTGACCAATATCAGAGGGGTCTGTGGCAAATCGCCATTGCCAAGCTGCAGTACCCCGAGTATGCAGACCTGATCGATTACTATGGCAGAGATGCCAATATGACTACCTTCGGCATTAAGTCCACCATCCCGACTCTGCAAATCCCCAATCATGACAGCTGGCCCAATTTCCAGTTGATTGGCAAAATCTCCGTTGATGGTGCTGAGCCTTGGGAAACCTATGTGATGCAGACTCCCTCCAGCGCAAAGGAGGATTCCGACACCGCTATGGACAATGCTTTCCTGATTCGGTTCTACAATGATTTCGTGGGCGATCAGGCTGTCTCCGTTTCCATCGAACCCGGTACCCGGATTGTTACCAAGGATGGCACAGCCGGCTTTATATTTGTAGATGGTTACACCCTTTACCGTGACAGCGACGGTAATTGGAGCGAGGAAGCACCGGAAGGCACCAACCCGGTTAAGAAGTGGGGACTGACTCTGGGCGACCAGATTGGTGTAAAATTTGAAGTAAATGCCGGTGCGGATGTTTCCTTTGCAGTAAATGGCAATGCTGTTGCAGCAATTCAGAATGAAAATATTTACACCATCTATCTGGCAGCTGCGCAGATGAATGATGTGATCACCATTTCTGTCGACGGTGTTGCACAGGAAAAGACCTACTCCGTCCGTGGATATGCAGATATTATCCTGAACGACGGCGGCTACGGTGATTTGACCAATAACCTGGTCAAGGCAATGCTGGTCTACGGCGGTGCCGCACAGACCTATTTTGACTACAATACCACCAATCTGGCAAGTGCCGGCATTGAGGTGACCGCGGCTGCTCCCGAGGGCGGCGATGAGATCGCTGTTACCGACAGCCTGAGCGGTATCTCCTTCTACGGCACGGCTCTGGTACACGAAGCCAAGACCGCTGTGCGTTTCTACTTCACCGGCGATATGGATGGCATCGACGTTGGCAACTATGTGCTGGGTGAAAAGAATGGTATGCATTATGTGGAAGTTTCCGGCATCAATCCTCAGGATCTGGGCAATGCTGTGGAGGTTACCGTTACCGACGGCACCAACAGCTTGAGCGTCAGTTACAGCCCCCTGAACTACATGGTAAGAATGTACGAAAAGGGCACTGAGGAAACACAAGCATTGGTACAGGCACTGTACGGCTACTATCAGGCAGCCGTTGCCTACACCGCATAATAGAATCATGTAGGGCGGGGGCTTGCCCCCGCCACTGCAGGGACAGGGTAATGCCCATTATGTTAAGCCTAATTGTCATTTTGGGCCAGCCTTGCTGGCGTGGGGATCTCTTGGTACAAGGCTGTTACTTTGAGATTGCCACGCCCCTTGCGGGAAAAAGCAATGACACGAACATTGTGGCATTGGGGCAATACCCTGCCTTACAGAGATCTATCAATCTCAAAAAGGAGATAATACTATGAAAGAATTTTGGAAGGATACGGAATTGTGTGTGGAAAAGGAACTGATCCTGCCGGTTTCCGTAAAGGATTTTCACAATGTGCAAAGCAGTGATGAGCTGCTTGTACCCAAAGCGGCCTATATTCCGTTTGCCTTTGACGGAGTGGCGCGCTTTGAAGGAAAAGGATCCTATGTTGTTCTGGATTTTGGTAAGGAGCTTTGCGGCGGTGTGCGGATCATTACCCGCACTGCGGAGGATGTTTATGCCAAGGTGCGGATCACGCTGGGAGAATCTCTTACGGAAGCCTGCAGCGATATTGGCTATAAAAATGCCACCAATCATCATTCCCCCCGGGATTTTATGGCGGATATTATCAATATGTCCGACCTGACCTTAGGGCAGAGTGGCTTCCGCTTTGCCAGGATCGAGCTTGTGACTGACAAGCCGGTGACTGTGCGGAATATTTACGGTGTAAATACCCTGCCGGTATTTCCCCGGCAAGGATACTTGAAAACAGGGGATAGCCTGCTGGATCAGATCATCGATACTGCCGGCTATACCTTAAGGCTGTGCTGCCAAAACGGTCAGATCTGGGACGGCATCAAGCGTGACCGGCTGATCTGGAGTGGTGACCTGAACCCGGAGATCCTCACCTGCCTGTACCTGTTTGGCGATAATGCCAATGTGCCCTACGCACTGCGGGCCCTGCGTCAGTCCACCCCGGCGGACAGATGGATGAATAATATCCCCTGCTATTCTGCCTGGTGGGTGCTGAATCTTTGTGATTACTGCCGGTTTACAGGCAATACCGGCTTCTATCAGGAAAACCGGGATTATGCCGCTGCCATTATGAAGCGGATCAACGGCTATGTTGCGCAGGACGGCACCATTGATTTTCAGCTTGACCCGGAAAAATTTATGCCCTTTTTCTTAGACTGGCCTACCCACCGCACAGTGGATGCTCCTGTGGGTGCGGCATCGATGATCTTGTATACTGCCAACCGGATGCTGGAAATGGAAGAAAATGAGGATTGCCGCCAGCTTCACGAAAAGCTGCAGATATGGCTGAAAAAGGATGCTGTCCATAAGCAGGTGCGTGCCTTCCAGATATTGGCAGGCAGACGGAAGCCAGGGGATGCGGAATTTTTGGAAAAGAACGGCGCGGAGGGAATGTCCACCTTTATGGCGTATTACATTCTCAAAGCCGATGCGCTCGCCGGGGGCAGAAATCAGATTGCAATGATTAAGGACTATTTTGGCGGTATGCTTTCCCGGGGTGCCACAACCTTCTGGGAGGACTTTGATATTGCCTGGCTGGAAAATAGCGGCAGGATCGATGCATTCCCCGCTGCCGGTGAAAAGGACATTCACAGCGATTACGGCGCTTTTTGCTATCAAGGCCTGCGCCACAGCCTGTGCCACGGCTGGGCATCCGGCGTGCTGGCATTTTTATATGAGTATCTGCTGGGTGTAAGCCTGACAGCAGGCGGAAAATATCAGGTAAATCCTCTGTCTATGGGGATCCGTCAGGCAAAGGGCGTTGTGCCGGTTCCCGGCGGTATGCTGCATGTGCAGATACAGGACGGCACAGTAAAAGAAGAGATTTGCGAATAAAGCGTGGTACAACATATGCTAAGTTATAAAAAAGGACAGTTCTATATGGATGGTGCGCCCTTTCAAATCCACAGCGGTGCCATCCATTATTTCCGCACCTTACCCCAGCAGTGGGAGGATCGGCTGCAAAAGCTGAAGGATTGCGGACTTAATACAGTGGAGACATACTGCTGCTGGAATCTCCACGAGCCAAGGCAGGGAGAATTTTGCTTCGAAGGGATGCTGGATGTTTCTGCCTTCCTTTCCCTTGCGGAAAAGCTGGGGCTGTATGTGATCGTCCGTCCCGGCCCCTATATCTGTGCGGAATGGGAATTCGGCGGTTTTCCGGCTTGGCTGCTTGCCGATGACGGTATCCGCCTGCGCACCACCGAGGAGCGGTACTTTGCCCATGTGCGCCGGTATATGCAGGTGCTGATGGAAAAAATTCGTCCCCATTTGCAGACAAACGGCGGCAATGTCATTATGCTGGCAGTGGAAAATGAATACGGCTCTTTCGGCAACAGCCGGGAATATATGGATCAGTGTGCCCGGCTTTTGCGGGACTGCGGTGCAGATGTGCCGCTGGTGACAGCCGACGGCCATTTGGATATTTTCCTCAATGGCGGTATGGCAGACGGTGCGATCCCGGCACTGGATTTTGGCTATGACCATGATATTTTGCCCGTGCATTTTGAGGCTTTGGGGCAGCTTGTGCCGGATGCGCCGAAATTTCATTTGGAGCATTGGATCGGTGCCATCGCCCATTGGGATGCCCCGGTTTTGCGGTATCCTGCGGAGGACGCGGCACGGGAGGTTCGCCAGCAGCTTGAACAGGGCGTTAATTTTAATCTCTATATGTTCCACGGCGGCACCAACTTTGGATTTTTAAACGGTGCCAATCATACGGCAGATGATCCCGAGGATCGGATCAAAAACCGTTATGAGCCGGATATTACCAGCTATGATTATGACGCACCGCTCACGGAGTGGGGCGAATGCACGCCCAAGTATTTTGCCATTCAAAAGGAAATGGAGCAGCATTTGGGAAGAAAACTGCCAAAGCCGGCCCCGGTGCCTTTGCAAAATATCGGTGCGGTGCAGCTTAATCAGTGCGCACCGCTTTTCTCCAATCTGGAAAATATCGGGCAGCGGTTTACCAATTGCCTGCCCCGCAATATGGAGGCCTACGGGCAGTCCTATGGCTATATCCTCTACCGCAACACCATTAAAACCAGGCAGAAGATCGACCTTTTGGCATTCCGGGAGGTCTATGACCGGGTCACGGTGTTTTTTAACGGCATTCGCCGGGGCGTGATCTACCGCAATGACCCCAAGCAATATTTGGAAGTGGACGGCTGGATGGATGAGGGCGGCGTTTTGGAGCTGCTGGTGGAAAATATGGGACGGATCAATTTTGGCCCCGATATGTGCAAGGGTGACCGAAAGGGAATCTGTGACAGCGTGTATATTTCCGTAAAGGATGGCCCCCGGCAGATCCTGTGTGATTGGGAAATTTTTACCCTGCCTATGGATGATCTGACAGGGCTTTGCTACGGCAGCCAGGTGAAAAACGGTCAGCCCGGCTTTTGGAAGGGCACCTTCCGGGCAGAGCAGAAGGACTGCTTTATCCACCTGAATCATTTTTCAAAGGGCTTCGTAACGGTAAATGGCTTTCATTTGGGCCGCTTTTGGAATAAAGGCCCCCAAATGTCCCTCTACCTGCCCTGGCCTGTTTTGAAAGAGGAAAATGAAGTGATCGTCTATGCTGAGGATTGCAGCAAGCCGGAGATCGTGATTTCCGACGAGCATATTTTGACGGGAGGAAAGGAGTTTTCCTACCCGGTGACGGTACTATAAACGGAGGAAGCTATGAATTATCTTGAAAACCTGCCTAAGCAGAAAAGACCCATCCGTGTGGTGCAGTTTGGTGAGGGCAATTTCCTGCGGGCATTTGTGGACTATATGATCGATATTGCCAACGAAAAGGGCGTATTTAACGGCAATATCGCCATTGTTAAGCCCATTGCTTTTGGAAGCTTGGAAAATTTTCATAAGCAAAATAACAACTACACCGTAGTTTTGCGGGGTAAGGAGAATGGAAAGACCGTAGAGGAAACACGGGTCGTTACATCGGTGGAGCAGGTTGTGGACTGCACCGGGGATCTGAATGGTTTTCTTTCCCTGGCAGAATTGGAGAGCCTGCGGTTTGTGGTTTCCAACACCACCGAAGCCGGTATTACGCTGGATGAAAAGGATCATTTTGAGGGCTTGCCGGAGACCTATCCCGGCAAGCTGACCAAGTTCTTATACCACCGCTATCAGGCGTTTTCCGGCGCAGAGGATAAGGGTCTGATCCTGCTGCCGGTGGAGCTGATCGAGCACAACGGCAGAAAGCTGAAAGAATGCGTTTTGGCGCTGATCCGCATTTGGAGTCTGCCCGATGGGTTTGCCCGGTGGGTAGAAAATAGCTGTGTGTTCTGTACCACGTTGGTGGACAGAATCGTCACCGGCTACCCCCGGGATAAGGCACAGGAGATCTGCCAGAAGCTGGGTTATACCGATCTTCTTTTGGATGTGTGCGAGCCCTTTGCCCTATGGGTCATTGAAAGTGAAAAGGATATCAGCGGCGAGCTGCCTCTGCATAAGCTGGGGCTTCCGGTGGTATTTACCGATAATCTGAAGCCCTACCGTGACCGTAAGGTGCGGGTGCTCAACGGCGCTCATACCAGCAGTGTGCTGGCGGCCTACCTTTGCGGGCAGAGCATCGTCCGGGATTGTATGCAGGATGCGGTGATCGGGCAGTTTATCCGCCGTGTGGTGATGGAGGAGATCGTACCCCAGGTAAAGCTGCCGGAGCAGGAGGTGCGCCAATTTGCTGAATCGGTTTTTGAGCGGTTTGAAAACCCCTTTATTGACCACGCCCTTCTGTCTATTTCTCTAAATTCTGTTTCCAAGTGGAGGGCAAGAGTCTTACCCACCTTCCGGGATCATTTTGATGCCTGCAAGCAGATACCGAAGCTGATGACCTTTTCTTTTGCCGCCCTTTTGGCGTTTTACCGCTCTGAGGATCTGCGGCAGGACGGGCTGTACGCCAAGCGGCCCGACGGAACGGAATATGTGATCCACGACGATGCCGGTGTTTTGGCGTTCTTTGCGGAAAACAGTAAAAAAGAAAATTCTGATTATGTGGGAGCCATTGCCGCCAACAAGGTATTTTGGGGCGAAGATATGACTGCATACCCGGAGTTTATCCAAACAGTTACCAAATGGCTGGCGCTGCTGGAAAGGGATCCGATCCAGGCAGTCAGGACGGTTTTGGAATAAAGGAGTTTTTATGAAACACAGCGTATCTGTAAAACTGCATATCCGCTTACTGTGCGCTGTGCTGGCACTGGCGCTGACAGCGGGGATCCTGCCTGCTTGGGCGGCGGAAACGGCTGAGAAGGAAAGCGCTCTGTATAATTTAGATACAGGGAACGATGCCAATTTGGATTTTGAGGAAGTGGCCGGCACACCTGTCAACTGGCAGGTATCCTCGGAGGGCCTTAATATTGCAGGTGATTCATCGGTCTATCACAGCGGCAACAGCGCTATGTATGTGCAAAAGACCTCTCTTGCGGAAAAGTCCCATATCACCTCCAGGGCATATTTGCCGGTTGATCCGGAAAAGATCTATGAGTTTTCCTTCTGGATGTGTTCCCGCAATGCCGCGCCCACCGCAACCGTTCGGATGGACTTGCAGCTTTATGATGCCGATGGCACCCGGATCCAGGACACCATTGTGCAGGGTACGGTTGCTGCCTTAAACGGCGGCAGTGAGCGAAGCGGCTGGACAAAGGTGGTCACCCGTGCAGCACCGCCGGAGGGGACAGCCTATGTGTCCCTTTGCTTTACTCTGACCCGGGGAGCGGCAGAGGTGTGGATCGATGATATTTTCTTCAATGTGGTGGAAGACGGCATCGACTGCGTGGTATATTACGAGGATTTTCACGCCGTAGACGAAAGCGGCAATATCAGCACCTGGAAGACCCAAGGCGGCGGCATATTTACCGCCCAACAGGGCGGCAGGCTGACGGTCACGGAGGAAGCGTATATTTATGATGCGCTGCAATGCCTGATGACCGATTATACATACTGCATCAAGGGTAATTACACCGCCGATATAGGCGGCACAGTGCAGGTGCGGTTTTACGACTACCAGCATCAGGAGTATGCGGATGCCCGAAAAACCGTGCCCCTGCTGGCGGAGGGGACAGCCTTTACAGTCAATTTCACTGCCCCCAGCCATACCTATGCGGCAATTTTTATCGGCTCAGATCAGATAGGTACCATTACGGTGGAGAATGTGACGGTCTATATGACAGCACAGCCGCCATCGCCTGACCAGAACTATCTGGATGCGGATTGGTCAGAAAGGGTAGACCGGGACAACGTGGTCTCCTCAGTGGAAATGTATAACGGTGTCCCCACTTTAATGATCGACGGGCAGCCTACTGCCGCCTATTTCTATCTGCGGCCTGACCTGAATGCCTATTTGCAAACGGATGCGGAGAGCAGGATCGCGGAATCCGGGCTTACACTGTATGTTACCTACGGCGGCAGCCTGTATAAAGGGGGCTGCGACCCCATTTGGCTCCCTGACGGCACCATTGATTACGATGCCTTTGACGGGGTGATCTATGATACCCTTGCCGCCAGCGAGGATGCCCTGGTGATGGTGAATATCGGAATGTTTTCCCCAATTTGGTGGATAGAGCAGAATCCGGATCACCAGCTTCTGGTGGATAACGGATCGTCCTATATCGCTATTGACGGCGAGGTGTCCCTGGCATCGGAAAAATTCCGGCAGGAGGCGGGCGAGGTGCTGCGGCTGCTGATCCGCCATATGAAGGAGCAGAACTACTACAACCGGGTTTTTGGCATTAAGATCAGCGGCGGTCAGAGCTATGAATGGATGGTTCGCGGCACCGGCACCGGTCAGGGGCCTGATTACAGCCCGGTATCCCGGGAGGGGTTCCGGCAATATTTGGAGCGTACCTACGGCACCGTGGAGGCACTGCGTGAGGCTTGGGGCGACGATACCGTCACCTTTGAAACAGCAGAGGCACCCGGCTGGGATGCGCGGTGCGCATCCTCCAATGTGTATATGGGAGAGGGCAGCACCCTTTCCAGAAATATGGTGGACTGGAATCTGTGGCTGAACGAGGCATCTGCTGACAGCTTCCTGTACTATTGCCAGATCGCCAAGGAGGAGACCGATGGCAGCATCATCGTAGGCGGCTATAACGGCTACCTTTGGACAAGCAATTCCTACAATAGCCAGGGAATGGCGCATACAGCCCTGGACAGGGTGCTGGACAGCCCCTATGTTGACTGGATCGCATCGCCTGTTGCTTATAATGAGCGGCTTTTGGGTCAGTCCAGTACCTATATGACATTGCTGGACACTGTGCAGGAGCACGGCAAGCTCTATATTGCCGAGCAGGATAACCGCACCTGCCTGTCGGACAGCTATGCAGGCAGCTCCTGGGATGCCAAATGGGATTATCAGATCGGTCAGACCAGAACCATGGCAGATACCCTTTATCAGCAAAAACGGGATTTTGCCAACGCACTGGTAAACGGCGCCGGCCTGTGGCAATATGATATGTATGGCGGCTGGCTGGATGATGGGCAGATCTACGGTTATATCCAGGATGCCAAGGCAGAATATGACGTAAGTGTACACCTTGACAGAGATATCACCAATGAGGTGGCGGTTTTTGTGGGGGATGAGACTTATGCGTATCTCACCGCCGAAAACGGCAATATGAGCTTTACCCTGCTGGAGCCAATGCTGATGCAGCAGCGAAAGCATTTGGCGGCAATGGGGGCTGGCTATGATACCTATACAATGTCCTCTTTGCTGGAGGGAAAGGTTCCGCCCCATAAGCTGAATATTATTTTATCGCCCTTTGAAATTACGGAGCAGATGCATACAGCCATCGATACCTATTTGAAAACCAACGATCAAGTGGTGGTATGGGTGTATTTGCCGGGAATCTCCACCGGCAGGGAGCTGTCCCTATCCAATGTGGAGAGGGCGACCGGCTTTTCGGTGGGGATCGTGGAGGAAGAATCTACGCTGCAGGTGCAGCTTGCAGAAACGGAACACAGCCTGACAGAGGGAATCCAGGGGCTGATCTACGGAAATTCCGTAGAGAATTCTGTGTCCCCGCTGCCCTATATTCAAAACACCGCCGGTATGACCGTTCTGGGCTATCATTTAGATGGCTACCGGCAGCCGGGACTGGCTGTAAAGGATATGGGGGATTGGACTTCTGTGTACTCCGCCGCACCCTGCCTGGATGTGAGCTTTTTGCGGAATTTGATGAAATTTGCCGGATGTCACAGCTATTCTGACAATTCGGCGGATATCATTTACAGCAGTAATCATTATGTGGCGCTCCACAGCGCCGCAGCGGGAGAAAAAACCATAAATCTTCCCGGCAATTACAGCGTTTACGATGTGTTTGAAGAAAAGTTTATTTCCATGAACACAGATACCGTTACCTATTACCATCAGGCCAACGATACCCATATTTTCCGGCTGATGCAGCCAAATACCTATACTGTTACGGCAAGTATTCAAAGTGGAAGAGGAGCTCTTTCCGCTCCCGGAATCACAGAGGTGACCCCGGGAAAAAGTTACAGCCTGACCGTTACCCCCGAGACAGGCTATCAGGTAAGCCAGGTGACGGTCAACGGGGCAGAGGCTTCGTTGGGGGAAAATGGCATTTTTATCCTTGACGCGGTAACAGAAAACACTGTCATCGGGGTCAAATTCCAAAAGCAATGTCTGATCGACAATGGCGGCTTGGAATATGGCAGCTTCGGCGGCAATGTGACCGGCAGCGGCACTGCTACCGTAATTTCCGACGGCACTGTCCACAGCGGCTTGTACAGCCTTCGCCTGAATCACGACGGCACGGCAAGAGATTTGGTGGAAATGACAGTCCGTATGAAAGCATCCACAGAGGACAGAACGATTACGGTGTCCTTCTGGGCAAAAACAGCGGAGGGTGCTGTGCGTGCGCTGCATAACGGTGCCCACTTCTTTACAGAGAATTGGAAAAAAACGCAAAACTCTGTCTACGGCGCGGTCTATCCCAGCAGAACCCAGTGGCAGCAATATACCCAGGAGCTGACCCTGCCTGCGGGGACGGAGATCTTCCAGTATCAGCTTTATGCGGATACAGCCAATGCGGATGTGTATATCGATGATATTTCCATCCTCTGTGACGGTACCAATATGCTGTTCAACGGCGGCTTGGAGAGGGGGAATCTGACCGGCTGCTTTACAAAGCTGGAAAACACGCCTGAGGTTATAAAGGCTCAACTGGTTCATAGCGGCAGCTATGCCGCAAATGTGGCACAGGGGACAGTCACTGCCACAGCGGAAAACCTGAACATCGGAGAAGATACCCGAATGGCACTGTCCGTTTGGGTGCGCGCCACTGCCGGTACAGAGCCGGTGACCTACCGCATCACGGCATTCGGTGTATCGGGTACCTTGAAGGAGCTGGAGGAGCAGTGCTCGGTGGCAGCCGATGGACAGTGGTATCTGCAAAACGCGGAGTTTACGGTTCCTGCAGGAACGGAAAGGGTGCAGGTGCAGTTCTTGGCCCGGGATCAGAAAGCAGCATACTATTTGGATGATATTCAGCTTAGTATTCTGCCGCCAAAGGAGCTGGAAAAGGTCACGCTGGATTTTCAGCAGATCTATTCCGATGGAACCTGGCGATTCACAGCCGATGATATGGGCCTTTTGAAAGAGAGATATTATAAAATACCGGCTGTGCTGGATGGCACAGAGGGCTATGTGATCGCCAGTGTCCTGACGGAGCTGATTTGTGTGTACCCGGATTTCTTCAGTGTGTACGGCGGTAAAATACCCACTACCTCCTTTGTGATCCCGGAGGGAGCTGTGGTAAGATCCGTAGATCCGGCACAGCACTGGGCAGAGGTGGAGGATGCTGAGCCGCTGCAGATCGGGCAAAGGCTGGAGGTCTACCTGACAGAGGCACATGTGGAAATGTGGAATCTGTCTTTAGGCGGTGACCTGGCTGTCAATTTCCATATGCAGCTCCCGGAGAGCGGGATCAGCAGTGCCCAGGTGGTGATTGCGGTTGCGGATGAAATCTTCAGCTTCGCCGTTTCCGATGCGCCATATGATGCGCAGACACAAACCTATGGCTTTACTGTCCACATTGCCGCGGCCCAGATGAATGATGCCATCTGTGTGCAAACGGTTATGGACGGAGAAGTCCTTTCCTCGGAAAGCTATTCTGTGCGGCAGTATGCTATGTATGTATTGGCGGATGCGAGTATGAGCAGCTATCATCCGCTCCTTAGGGAAATGCTGTATTACGGCGGCGCGGCACAGCAGTATTTTGATTATCAAAAGGATAAGCCCGCCAATGCGGGTATTGAGCCGGCGGGGACAGCCCAGATCCCGGAAAGCGGCATTGAAGAAGTGACGGTCAGCGGGCAGGCAGAGGGCTTGCGGTTCTACGGTGCAAGTCTTGTCTACCGGGAAAAGCTTGCTGTGCGCTTCTATTTTACGGCGGGCAGCGGATATACCTTTACCGCAAACGGCAAGGCATATACCCCCATTGCCAAGGATGGCCTTTTCTATGTGGAGGTGGCAGATATTTTGCCGCAGAATATGGATCAAAGGATATTTTTGACGGTTACGGATGAACATGGCAGCCAAATGACCGTGGGATATGGCGCTATGGACTACCTTGTTCGGATGAAGGATAAAGGCAGCGACAGTTTGACAGCACTGCTGCAAGCTCTTTATAATTACCATCTGGCAGCCAAGGCAATCTACACAAATACGGTTTGACACAATGGGGTGGCTTTGCCACCCCATACAGAGTGTCAAAAAAGCCGCCAACCGTCAAAATGCGAGATAATATAAGTGTATCTAATAAAGCCTTCTCCTTGGGGAGAAGGTGGCAAAAATCTCTGATTTTTGACGGATGTGGGGTAAAAAAGCGTGCTACGCAAGGCATTTTGACTTACTGCACAACTCGCACTCTACCGTACCACCTGTACGCCGACGAGTGCGAGTTGCTTGTCTTGTCGGCTCCTT
>JAFTTQ010000081.1 GCA_017466665.1 Oscillospiraceae bacterium | reverse complement strand
GACCGGCAATGGAGAATCCTGTGATTCTTTCGCCGTCTCTAAAAAATTCGCATCTTGTCATAATTACAGAGCGATCTTGGTGATCTCCACCTTGGTGTAGGGCTGACGGTGGCCGATCTTCTTCTTCTCGTTCTTCTTGGCCTTGTACTTGAAGACGGTGATCTTCTTGCCCTTGCCATTCTTAACGACCTTAGCCTCAACAGCGGCACCTTCCACAACGGGAGCGCCGATCTTGGTGTTTTCGCCGTCCAGCACAGCCAGAACCTGGTCGAACTTTACGGTAGCCTCAGCCTCAGCTTCCAGCTTCTCGATGTACAAAACATCGCCCTCGGAAACGGTATACTGCTTGCCACCGGTCACGATAACTGCTTTCATTTCTTTTCACCTACTTTATAATGTGTAGTCTCGCTTTAAAGGCGCAGACCGTAATGGCCCAACTTAAGCCTATTCAATGCGGCTTGCATATTTTAGCATCACAATGCCGAAAAGTCAAGCCCTTTTCGGAAGATTTTCCATACAAATCGGATTTTGCCACAGAAAGTCTGACAGGCAGCATATGGTGATTCGGAATGCCCCGCCGGGGGGCAATGTCATTAAGTTAGTGTCATTGCGAGCCCCGCAAGGGGCGTGGCAATCTCCAACTAACAACCTTTTACCAAGAGATTCCCACGCCAGCAAAGCTGGCTCGGAATGACAAAGTAGGTTAACTTAATGACATTGCGCCGGGGGCGGCTTTTCCTTTGAAAAAAATCCTGGCGCAAAAGGGAAAATGCCGTTGACATTTGGGGTATTTTGGGGTATATCTATACTTGCCTACATTTATATAGAAACGGGGGAGGATAATGTCCAAAGAACTCATCAGACTCCAGGACCTTGTTATGGAGTTCGACGGGGAAAAGATCCTTGATGGGATCAATCTCTATTTTAATGATAAGGAATTCCTCACGCTGCTGGGCCCCTCCGGCTGCGGAAAAACCACGACCTTGCGGATCATTGGCGGCTTTTTGAACCCAACCTCCGGCAAGGTGCTTTTTGATGGAAAATGCATCAATGATGTGCCGCCCTATGAGCGGCAGATCAATACGGTGTTTCAGCGCTATGCGCTGTTTCCCCATCTGAATGTGTTTGACAATATCGCCTTTGGTTTAAAGGTTGCCAAACTGCCCAAGGACGAGATCCACGAGCGTGTCCACGAAATGCTGGGCGTTGTGGGCTTAAAGGGCTATGAAAACCGCCGCATTGACTCCCTCTCCGGCGGTCAGCAGCAGAGAGTTGCCATTGCACGGGCACTGGTGAACCGGCCCAAGGTGCTATTGCTGGATGAACCCCTGGCGGCGCTGGATCTGCGCCTGAGAAAGGATATGCAGAACGAATTAAAGCGCATCCAGCAGGTTATGGGCATTACCTTTATTTATGTGACCCACGATCAGGAAGAGGCGCTGTCTATGTCTGATACCGTGGTGGTTATGGATAAGGGCCGTATTCAGCAGATCGGCAAGCCTGAGGATATTTATAATGAGCCGAAAAACGCCTTTGTGGCGGATTTTATCGGTGAAAGTAACATTTTGGACGGCATTATGCTGGAAGATTTCAAGGTCAAATTCTTTGGAAGAACCTTTAAGTGCCTGGATGCCGGCTTTGAACCTAACGAGCCGGTGGACGTGGTAATCCGCCCGGAGGATATTGACTTTGTGCCGCCTGAGGAGGGTCACCTGACCGGCACGGTCACCTCCGTGACCTTCAAGGGATTAAACTATGATATTATCGTGGACTTTAAGGGCTTTAAGTGGCTGATCCAGACCACCGATTTCCAGCCCGAGGGCTCCACTGTTGGCATCCGGCTGAACCCGGAGGATATTCACATTATGCATAAGAGTGAATATTCCGGTATGTTTGGAGATTACAGCTCCTACTCTGCCGAGTATGATGAGCTGACGGAGGACGCCGGGGATGAAGAAGAATAAGTCGCTTTTGCTGAGCACGCCCTACATCCTGTGGATGCTGGTGTTCACCCTGATCCCCTTGGGTGTGGTGGGCTACTATGCCCTGACAGACCCGGATACCGGCGCTTTCACTTTGGGAAATCTGAAGGATATCGGGCTGTTTTTGCCGGTGCTGGGCACCTCTGTGGGCTATGCGCTGGTTTCTGCCCTGATCTGCCTGATCTTAGGCTATCCCGTTGCCTACTTCATTGCTCACCGGGGCGAGATCACCCAAAAGATCCTCTATATGCTGGTGATGCTGCCTATGTGTATGAGCTTTTTGCTCCGCACGCTGGCGTGGGTGGGCCTTTTGGAGACCAACGGCATCATCAACAATCTTTTGGGGTATCTGCATATCGGCCCTGTGAATATGATCGGCACCCCCGGCGCGGTGATCTTAGGTATGGTCTATAACTACCTGCCCTATATGATCCTGCCGCTGTATTCCATCATTGTAAAGATCGACCACCGGCTGGTGGAGGCGGCAGAGGATCTGGGCTGCAACAGTGTCAAGGTGTTTACCAAGGTGGTGCTACCCCTTTCTATGCCCGGTATCCTTTCCGGCATAACGATGGTGTTTGTGCCTGCGGTATCTACCTTCTATATCTCCCAAAAGCTGGGCGGCACCGACACGCTTTTGATCGGTGACGTGATCGAGCGGCAATTCAAATCCGCCGGCAATCCCAATTTGGGCGCGGCGCTGAGCCTTGTGCTGATGCTTTTGGTATTTGTCTGCACCGGCATTATGAACCGTTTTGGTTCTGATGAGGAAGGCGGTGTCGTGGTATGAAAAAAGCCAACCGTCTGATTACCGTTCTGATCTTCCTGTTTTTGTATGTGCCTATGCTGGTGCTGATCGCCGGCTCCTTCAATACCGGCAAGAGCCTTTCCTCCTTTGAGGGCTTTACCCTGCGGCAGTATGCCGAGCTTTTTAAGGACGAGGATCTGCTGGAGCTTTTGGGCAATTCGCTGCTGATCTCCATTTTAGCGACTCTGACCGCCACGGTGTTCGGCACCTTTGCGGCAGTGGGTATTCACAATTTGAAGCCCAAAATGCGAAAGGCTGTGCTGAGCCTGACCAATATTCCTATGACAAACCCGGATATTGTGACCGGTATTTCCTTGTCGCTGCTGTTTGTGTTTATCGGCACCGGGATGCTGGGAAGGAAGGAAAGCCTGAATTTTTGGACATTGCTGATCGCCCATATTACATTTAACCTGCCTTATGTGATTTTAAATGTGATGCCAAAATTGCAGCAGATGAATCCTGCCCTGCAGGACGCGGCCATGGACTTGGGCTGCACGCCTTTGCAATCCTTCTTTAAGGTGACGATCCACGAGATTATGCCCGGCATCGTTTCCGGCGCGATTATGGCGTTCACCATGAGTCTGGATGACTTCGTCATCAGCTACTTTGTCACCGGCTCCGGTTTTGTGACACTGCCGGTCAAGATCTATTCCTTTACCAAAAAGCCCATCCATCCCAAGATCTATGCCATGTTCACATTGCTGTTCCTGCTGATCTTTGTGCTGATGGTGACCATGAATCTTTTGCAGCTTGGCGCCGATAAGCGCAAGACCAAAAAGCGGATGAAGGCTGACAGCCGGGGAATGCGCCTTGCTAAGCGCATCGGTGCCATTGCCTGCGCGGTGCTGCTGCTCTCCGGCAGTGTGGCGCTGATTGCCACCACCCGTCAGGATAAGGTCACCCTGAATGTGATGAACTGGGGTCAGAATATTGCCGACGGCAGTGACGGTACCATGGATATTATCGCCGCCTTCGAGGAGGCCTATCCCTATATCGATGTGAACTACTCGGAGTATGCCTCCAATGAGGAGCTGTATTCCAAGCTCTCCACCGGCGGTCTGACCGTGGATGTGATCATCCCCTCCGACTATATGATCGCCCGTATGATTAAGGAAAATATGCTTTTGGAGCTGGATTTTGATAACATTCCCAATTATGCCAATGTGATCGAAACCTATAAAAACCAGGCGTATGACCCGGATAATCTCTATTCTGTGCCCTATACCTGGGGTACGGTGGGCATTATCTACAATTCCAAAATGGTGGATGAAGCGGATGTTACCGGCTGGGAGCTGCTTTGGAACGAAAAGTACGCAGGTCAGATCCTGATGTTCGATAACTCCCGGGATGCCTTCGGTATTGCCCAGTATAAGCTGGGGATCGATGTGAATACCACCGATAAGGCAGAGCTTCAGCGCTGCGCTGAGGAGCTGGCAAAGCAGCGTCCCCTGGTACAGCAGTATGTGATGGATCAGGTCTATGAGAAGATGATCCAGAATAACGCCGCCATTGCGCCTTACTATGCCGGCGACGCTATGATGATGATGGCGGAGAATCCCGATCTGCGGTTCTATCTGCCGGAATCCCAGGGCTTTAACCTGTTTATTGACGCTATGTGCATTCCTGATTGCTGCGAGAACAAGGAAGAAGCGGAGCTGTTCATCGACTTTATGTGCCGGCCGGAGATTTCCGGTGCCAATATGGACTATATCTGCTATGGCTCGCCCATCGAGGGGGCAAGAGATCATATGGATGAAGCCCTTGCCAATGACCCGGTGGTCTATCCGTCGGAGGTAGTTCTTGCAAACGGCACCAGCTATGCTTTCCTGCCCGAGGATATTACCCGGTATGTGGAAAACCTGTTTATGCAGGTGCGAATCGAATAAAAAACCGCATCCCCTTGGGCGACCAAGGGGATGCTGTTTTTATAATTTACCTTACTAACCTAATACAACGCATTCGTAGGGGCCGATGCCCACATCGGCCCTATTGGGGACCTTTTTATTTGGGCCGATGTGGGCATCGGCCCCTACGGTTTGTATAATTTAGCATTTATATAGCACCTGTGATGGTGCCGCTGCCGATGACCAGGTCGCCATCGTAGAGAACGACTGCCTGACCGGGGGTGATGGCGCGCTGCGGTGTGTCGAATTCCACCCGGATGCCGTTTTCCACAGGGTAAACGGTAGCGGGCTGCGCAATGTGCCGGGAGCGGGCCTTAGCGGTGATACGCATAGGGGCGGTCAACTGGTCAAAGGGAATGAAATTGTAGTTTTCCGCAAAAAGAGTCTTGGCAAAAAGCCTGTCCTCGGAACCAACGGTCACAGTATTGGACAGCATATCCTTGGCACAGACGTATACGGGACTGCCCATTGCCAGCCCCAAGCCCTTGCGCTGTCCCAAGGTATAGCCCACAGCACCGTTGTGGCAGCCAATGACCCTGCCCGTTTCATCCAGAAAATCTCCCTGGGGATAGGTCTTGCCGGTGTAGCGTTCCATAAACGCCTTGTAATCCCCGTCAGGGATAAAACAGATGTCCTGCGAGTCCTTTTTGCGGGCGTTCAGGAAGCCCTGAGATTCCGCAATCTGACGAACCTGCTCCTTGGTCAGCTCCCCCAAGGGGAACAGGCTGTGGGAGAGCTGGTGCTGGTTGAGGCCTGCCAAAAAGTAGGATTGATCCTTTGCTTTGTTGGGGGCGGTGTATAATAAAGTCCTGCCGGTGGCATCGTCCCGTAAAAGCCGGGCGTAGTGGCCGGTCACCACATAATCACAGCCCAGCTCCAACGCCCGGTCCAGCAGCCAGGAGAATTTTAAATGGCAGTTGCAGCGGATGCAGGGATTGGGGGTCAGCCCCTCCTCGTAGGCGGCAATAAAAGGCTCCACCACCTGCTGCCGAAACAGGGCAGTCGCATCAAAGCTGTAAAAGGGGATGGAAAGCCGCTGGGCGACAGCTTGAGCGTCTTGGGTGGCGGCGGGGGAAGTATCCCACAAAAGCATGGTGCCGCCGCAGCAGTCAAGCCCCTGCTTCAGCGTAAGATATGCGGCAACGGAGCTGTCCACACCGCCGCTCATGGCGATCATCGCTTTTTTCATAGAAACCGCCTCCTTTCTGCGGATACTTTATCATAAACACAAGAAAAATGCAACGCAGGATGCTTACATTTTGTTATTTTTTAAAAAATAACCGACCTACATCTTGTGACATAAGCGACAAAACAAGACAAGATATGGTAGAAAATGGCAGAATTTACAATATTTAGACAGAATAAATGGTAACAAAAATGTAATCTTTTTCGTTTTAGGGGTTGAAATTGGGGCTTCTGTCTGCTATAATAGCCACAAAATGTGCGAATGAAAGGAGCAAGGATCGCCATATGAAGCGTTTTTTCAGCCTTGCGCTGAGCTGCCTGCTTGCGCTTAGCCTGTTTGGAATTTGTGCACAGCCCATCGCTGCTACCAATACGGAAGAAACGGAGCCGGAGACTGTGACGCAGGATCCTGTTGCCTCTGAGGGAACGGATCCCGAGGGTACACAGCCCGATGCAACTGTCCCGGAGGAAACTGTGCCGGAAGACACGGGAATGAAGACCAGTGACGAATTGATCGCTCTGCTGAAATTCGAGGAAGGCTTCTGTAAGTACCCGGTTTGGGATTACAGCCAGTACACAGTCGGCTACGGCACCCGGTGTCCCAGCGATATGGTGGCTTATTACAAGGCTCACGGTATCACCGATGCGGAGGCAGAGGCACTGCTGCGGGACACGCTGGCAAATACGGAGTATCTGCTTAATACCAAGATGATCGAGAAGTACGGCTTAGAGCTGACCCAGGGTCAGTTTGACGCACTGGTCTCCTTCTCTTATAATATGGGCCCCGGCTGGATCACCAGTCCCAGCCAGAACATCCATCAGCAGGTTGCCGCCGGTGCTACCGGTAATACCATCATTGATGCGCTGTCCCGCTGGTGCAAGGCCGGTGGTGAGGTCAAGAGCTTTTTGATCCGCCGCCGTCTGTCGGAATCCTACATGTACTTAGAGGGCAAATACGCCCACACACCCCCGGATAATTACTGCTACATAAAATACAGCGGGAACGGCGGCTCCACCGGTCAGAGCGTCCAGGGCTATAATTCAGACTATATGGGCGCCCCCACCGGTACGGCTACATACGGAAATTATACCTTCTCCGGATGGTATACAGAGCGTTCCGGCGGCGTGAAGGTAGAGGTGCTGACCAAGGAATACAACGGTATGACCCTCTATGCCCACTGGAATGAGGTGGAATACGAGGAGCCGGAGCTGTTTGATGAACCGATTGTGGTAACCGTGACGGTAGAGGAGCTGAACCTGCGCAAAGGCCCCGGTACCAATTACGCCAGAGTAGGCAGTGCCAGTGCCGGTGACCAGTTTGAGGTCTGGCAGATCGAAGAAGGCGGCGGCTACATCTGGGGCTATTACAAGGGTGGCTGGATCGCGCTGGAGTATACCGATTATGAAAAGGTAATCGGCGGCGGTGAGGAAAACGATCCCGGTAATGTGACAGAGCCTGAAAATACCCAGCCTGAACCCACTGAACCTGAAAATACCCAGCCTGATCCCACGGAGCCGGAGGAAACGGTTCCCGAAGCAAAGCCTGTTCAGGGTGTGGTCAATGCCGATCCCTATTTGTGTGTCCGCAGCGGCCCCGGCACAGGCTATCCCACTGTGGATACCCTGAGAACCGGCGAAAAGGTGGAGATCCTGGAGCAAAAGGTGAATGGCTCTATGATCTGGGGCAGAATTTCAAGCGGCTGGATCAGTATGTCCTATGTGACCGTCAGTGATGATTTTGAATCTGAGGTCGATCCGGGGGCAACCTCTGGCAAGACCGGAACGGTCACCTGTGCCAAGCTGAATGTGCGCTACGGTGCCGGCGTGGGTTACAGCATTGTGGGCGAATACCGCCAGGGTGATACAGTCACCATTACCGAGCAGAAAACAGTGGGCACTACCACATGGGGCAAAACCGCCAAGGGCTGGGTCAGCATGGATTACATATCTTTGCAGACGCAGGAGCCTGAGGAGGATCCCGAGCCTGATGAGGGCGGTTCCGGCGAAACAGAGCCGCCTGTGCAGGGCGTGACCGGCATTGTCAATTCCTCTGATGTGCTGCGCATCCGCGGTGGTGCGGGTACCAATTACAGCATCGTGGGCTACTATAATCCCAAGACCCAGGTGACCATTCTGGAGCAGAAGACCGTGGGTGCCACCACCTGGGGCAGAACCTCCAAGGGCTGGATCAGTATGGACTATGTGACCCTGGATGGGGAAGCGGACACACCTGAGCAGCAGCCTGCTGCCGGCAAGACCGGAACCGTTACCTGCTCCAAGCTGTATATCCGCGGCGGTGCGGGTACAAGCTATTCCACGGTTGGCTCTTACCACCAGGGAGATAAAGTGGTCATTACTGAGCAAAAGCTGGTAGGCTCTACGACCTGGGGCAAGACCGAAAAGGGTTGGATTAGCATGGAGTATGTCGAGCTGGACAGCAGTGAGGATACCGGAGACACTACCCAACCGGGTGATACAACGGAGGATAAGCCTGCTTCCGTAACGAAGACTGTGAATGTAAGCTGCCTGCTGGTTCGCAGCGGTGCAGGAACCGATTACAGTCAGGTGGGCTACCTGTACAAGGGTGCAAAGGTTACAGTGACCGAGACCAAGACCGTGGGCGGTGCCCTGTGGGGCAAGATTGCAAACGGCTGGATCTGCCTGGATTATACTGTATAAATTAGGATCTATAATAAATGTCGGGGTCAGGTGCATATCGCCTGACCCCGACATTTATTATAGAACCGTAAAATTTTAGATTGTGATGTGGGCGGTATTATGCAATATATACCAGAGGAAAAATGAACTGCCCAACCGTGTAAATCCGGTTGGGCATAGGTGTTTATTTGGCTTGTTCCTTCGTGGTGTTAATGGACGCTATCAGCATACGGCGAATGGCACCGCAGTCGTTGTGCAAGGGTTTGTATTGCTCATCCGGGATGTAGCCGGTACGGTTAAGCAATTCCAGCCAGTATTCTGACTCATAGCATTCTTTTAATGCGATCTGCATTTTGGCGATAAAATCAGCCGTTCCATGGGCATATTTGGATTCGTGGATGTTCGCACCAATGGATGTACCAGATCGCAGGAGCTGATTGGTCAGCACAGTTTCTCTTTTAGTTTCCTTAATAGACTTGCAAAGATTGACAATACTAACTGCAAAGTCTTTCGCTTTTTCCAGCATAATGCTTTCTGCCATTTAGATCAACTCCTTTGCTATAAACATATCATAAACTTGATAGATTGTCATTAGCTAAATTACTTCGTAGCGAAATTGCTCGCTATACTCGCAGCTAAATTGTTGCTTCGCAACAGCTAAATTAAATTCTGCTTCTAGCTGGCGCAGCCAATCTAGCTCCGCAGGAATTTAGCTGCCCGAAGGGCAATTTAGCTCGGTGTAAGCCGAATTTAGCTGAAAAGGCCGTGATTGTATCACAATCACGGCCTTTTCATGGTGGACGATAACGGACTCGAACCGCTGACCCTGCGCACGTCAAGCGCATGCTCTACCAGCTGAGCTAATCGTCCAAAGCAGGACTAATTATATTAAAGACTTTTGTGTTTGTCAAGCCTTTTTTAGAAAAATCAGAAAATAAAAAGTTCTGCAAAAATTATTTATCCAGCAGGAAGTCTACCTCCAGGATGACCTTACCGCCGGAGGTATAGCGGCGGCAGACACGGCGGCTGATCCCACAGGCAAATTCATAATTAAAAGAGCCGGCGGCGTCTGCGATCTGCTCCATGGTAATGGTTTCATCTCCATCGGTGCCGATCAGGGTGACGGTATCACCTACGGCAGCTTCGGGAATATCCGTCACATCCACCATCATCTGATCCATACATACCCGGCCTAAAATGGGCGCTTTTTTGCCGTGGAGGAGCACATAAAATTTCCCGGAAAGGGAGCGGCGGTAGCCATCGGCGTAGCCCACAGGAATGGTAGCGATTCGGGTGGGAGCAGTGGTCACATAGGTGCCGCCGTAGCTGATCTCACGTCCGGCGGGCAGCGTCTTGACATGGGAAACACGGCTGTACCAGCTCATTGCCGGTATCAGGGGCAGCAGTGCCGGGGAGACCTCATCGCTGGGGTAAAGACCGTAGGTGACGATGCCGGAACGGACAATGTCATAATGGGTATCGAAATTCATAATGCCGGCGGAGTTGTTCAGATGATACATTTTGGGAACGACACCCCGGCTGCGGAGCATTCCGCAAAAACGGTCGAAAAGCGCTGCCTGGGTATGGGAGCGGCTTAGATCCTCGCAGTCAGCGGTGGCAAAGTGGCTGAAAATCCCTTCAATTTCCACATTGGAAAGCTTCGCAATCTGCGCGCAGATATCCGCGTCCTCCTCTGTGACCTGAAAGCCAATACGGCTCATACCTGTATCCACTGCGATATGGCAGGGGGCGGTGATGCCCTTTTCGGCGGCCAAACGGTTCAGCTCCGCAGCATCCTCTAAGCTGAAAATGGTGGGACGGATTCCCTGACCCACCAACAGGTGAAATACAGAAGGCGGGGTATGCCCCAGGATCAGAATGGGCTGGGAAATATGTGCCTGCCGCAGCTCCAGCGCCTCAGAAACCGAGGAAACGCCAAAGAAGGGGCATTCCTGTTCCAAAAGGTGCGCCACCTGCACAGCCCCGTGACCGTAGGCGTCGGCTTTAATAATTGCCATCACCGGCACGCCGGTTTTTTCGCAGACGGCACGGTAGTTGGCAAGGATCGCGTCGGTATTGATCTTTACATAATTGTTTCGTTTCATAAAAAAACGCATCTCCCCAAAACATCTGCACACACTATATCACAGAATCGGAAAAATGTAAAGTTGACAGGCAAAAGCTACTGTGATATAATCCTTTTGACAACTGGATAGCCATTTTGTGGCAGGCTGGGCGTAGGGCTTTGCCTGCTGAACAAGATAATCGGGTGAGAATCCCGAACGGTACCGCCGCTGTAAATGCGCAAAACATATCTTTTATGGTGAAAACCGGTCACTGGAGAAATCCGGGAAGGCTGAAGATATCCTCCGGGCTGCAAAAGCCGGATAGCGCACAAGTCAGAAGACCTACAATTTGGCAGCCTCCATTCTCCGCGAGTTTACGGAGAATTGTTTGTCACGGAAAAACGGCCGTGGCACCTTATCATGGGTGCCGCGGTATTTTGTATTTTAGGGGGAAAAACAATGAAAAACAAAAAGATTTTAATTGCAGTGATCGCCCTTGTGGCAGTCGCCGCCCTGATGGTGGGCGTATACTTTGCCACCCGGGAAAAGCCGGTAGAGGGGCAAAAAACCATTACCGTCACCGTTGTCCATAAGGACGGCAGCGAAAAGCTCTTTACCTGCAAAACTACGGAGGAATATTTAGGGCCTGTTCTGCTGGCGGAGAAGATCGTCGAGGGCGATATGGGCGATTACGGCCTGTTCATCACCGCCGCTGACGGTGAGACCGCGGATTACAGCGTGGATGGCGGCTGGTGGGCTGTTTATAAGGGAGAAGAACAGACAACCACCGGTGCCGATCAGGTGGTGATCGAAGATGGCGACAGCTTCCGGCTCGTCTACACCATTGGATAAAAAGCTGACACTGCGGCAGACGGTTCTGTTTGGAATGCTGGGGGCACTGACCTTCGCTGCCAAGGTTGCAATGGCAGGACTGCCAAATATTGAGCCGGTTTCTTTGTTTGTGATGCTGTTTGCCGTGACCTTCGGTAAAAAAAGCGTCTATCCCATCTATACCTATGTGGTGATGGAGTTTTTATTCTATGGGTTACACCTGTGGTCCATCAATTATCTGTATGTATGGGCGGTGCTGGCGTTTGCAGCATGGAGCCTGCGGAAGATGGAAAATCCCTTTGGCTGGGCAGTGCTTTCCGGCGGCTTTGGATTGCTGTTCGGGCTGCTGTGCGCGCCGGTGTATATCTTCTCTGGAGGGCTGGGGTTTGCGGTGAGCTGGTGGGCTTCCGGCATTCCCTTTGACCTTTCCCATGCAGCGGGAAATTTTGTGATCGCGCTGGTGCTGTTTGTGCCGATGCGCAAGCTGCTGACAAGATTGTATGCCAATATCCAATAAAACAGAATACGGAAAAATTTGGAACGGGTCTGCTGCATTTCGCGGCAGACCCGTTTTGCGGTAAATTATTGGGCACCTCTAAAAACTACTCTAAAATGGTTTATAAATTGAAAGATGTTAATTTTTAAACAATTTGAGCAAAAGCTTTGGAATAAGTGCTGTTATTTCATGCCTTAGCTACCCATTTAGGCAACGTTTTTAG
>JAFTTQ010000080.1 GCA_017466665.1 Oscillospiraceae bacterium | reverse complement strand
TTTGGCATCCTTTAGGCTGGCTTCGACCTTACAGCCTGTGAGGATCTCCAGAGAGTTGGGATTCAGGCAAGCGATGAAGTCCTTGCCGGAGGCATCCGGGTCGGCATCTTCAAAGAGGTTATCATACTGCCGAACCTCAGCGTCATAGCAGTTGCCCGCATCCACCCAGTGAATGGTGGCACCCTTGACCTTACGGCCGTCGGCAGGATCGCCGCCGCTGGATTCGGGATCGTAGGTGGCAAATACCTCGGTAACATTGCCGTTTTCGTCCGTGTTGCAGCCGGTGCAGGTAATGAGGTATGCACCCTTCAGGCGGCACTCCGGCCCATTGGGGTACAGCCGCTTATACTTGGGAATGGGCTCTGCCAAAAAATCGTCAGCTTCGATCCACAGGTTCCGGGAGAAGGTGATCTCACGGGTGCCGGCTTCGGGGTCGTTGGGGTTATTCTCCACCTGGAATACCTCAGTTTTACCCTCGGGGTAGTTGGTGATGGTCAGCTTTACAGGCTTTAGGACTGCCATAACACGCTGTGCGGTTTCGTTCAAATCCTCCCGCAGGCAGTGCTCCAAAAAGCCGTATTCAATGGTGTTGGGGGATTTTGCCACGCCCACACGGTCGCAGAAATTGCGGATAGACGCGGGGGTGTAGCCACGGCGGCGCAGACCGCAAAGGGTGGGCATCCGGGGATCGTCCCAGCCGGATACTCTGCCTTCTTCCACAAGCTGACGGAGCTTGCGTTTACTCAGCACCGTGTGGTCAATGCCTAAGCGGGCAAATTCGATCTGCCGGGGATGATGGGGCACGGAAACATTTTCCACCACCCAGTTATAAAGGGGACGGTGATTCTCAAACTCTAAAGAGCATAAGCTGTGAGTGATACCCTCCAAAGCGTCCTGGATGGGGTGGGCAAAGTCGTACATGGGATAGATGCACCATTTGTCACCCTGACGGTGATGGTGCATATGGCGAATGCGGTAGATCACCGGGTCACGCATATTGAAGTTGCCGGAGGCAAGGTCGATCTTGGCACGCAGGGTGTAGCGGTTGTCCTCGAATTCACCTGCCCGCATACGCTGGAACAGGTCAAGACTCTCCTCAATAGGACGGTCACGGTAGGGGGATTTGGCGGGGGTGTTCAGATCGCCACGGTTTTCCTTGAATTCCTCGGGGGTCAGCTCGCAGACATAAGCAAGACCTTTCTTTATCAGCTCTACGGCGTATTCGTAGTCCTTTTCAAAATAGTCGGAGCCGTAGTAGAAACGGTCGCCCCAGTCAAAGCCCAGCCAGCGAATGTCCTCCTGGATCGCCTCCACAAACTCCACATCCTCCTTGGTGGGGTTGGTGTCGTCCATACGCAGGTTGCAAAGACCGCCGAATTTCTCAGCGGTGCCGAAATCGATAATCAGCGCCTTGCAGTGACCGATATGCAGATAGCCGTTGGGCTCCGGCGGGAACCGGGTGTGGACAGTCTTACCGGCATAGCGGCCGCCCTCGGCAATGTCCTCTTCAATAAATGCGTGGATGAAATTCTTGCTTTCCGTCATTTCAGCCATCGGTGTCATCCTCTCTTTTGCTTGAAATTTGGAAATATTATAACCCATTGCGCATGGTTTTTCAACAAGGAAAAGGGGAAATATGAAAAATGAGAAAACATTTTTGAAAAATTCATAAAATATGGTTGTCAATTCGCCCGACTTATATTAAAATAGGAGACAGTAAGAGCAGCGGGGGAGAAAAGAATGAACCAAATCAAATACAAACGAATTATGCTGAAGGTCAGCGGAGAGGCACTGGCCGGCGAAGCTCGCCGGGGTCTGGACTTTGATGTGATCCACGGTGTGTGCAGGGCTATCAAGGAATGCACCGAATTGGGCGTTCAGGTTGGGCTGATGGTAGGTGCCGGTAATTTTTGGCGGGGCGTAAAGGATGGCGCGGATAAAATGCAGCGCTCTCACGCCGATGCCATGGGTATGCTGGGCACTGTGATGAATTCCATCGCCGTTGCCGATGCCTTGTCAAAGCATGGTGTGGACGCCAGAGTGCTTTGCGCTGTGGAAATGAACAAATTCTGTGAGTATTTCACCCGGGACTTGGCTGACCGTTACCTGAACGAGGGCAAGGTGGTCATCATCGCCGGCGGCACAGGAAATCCCTATTTCTCCACCGATACCGGCGTGGTGCTCCGTGGTGTGGAAATTGAGGCGGATGCCATTTTGATGGCGAAAAATGTGGACGCCATCTACTCTGCTGACCCTAATAAGGATCCCAATGCGGTGCGTTATACCCAGCTTACTTACGATGAAGCTCTGGCAAAGCACCTGCAGGCCACCGACCTGACCGCAATGACCCTGGCCATGGACAACGATATGACATTGGTCTGCTTCGGTCTTGCGGAGGAAAACAGCATTATTCGTGTCGTGCGCGGTGAGGACATCGGTACGACCGTTAAGAACAAATTTTAAGGAGGACTCGACAATGAGCGTAGATTTTACAGAATACGGCAGAAAGATGGACAAAACCCTGGATGTGCTGGCGGATAATTTTGGCGCGGTTCGCGCCGGCCGGGCCAACGCAAAGGTACTCGATCGGATCACGGTGGAATATTATGGTCAGGAAACACCCTTAAACGGTGTGGCGACCATTTCCTCTCCCGATGCCCGTACCCTGGTGATCCAGCCCTGGGATGGCAGCCTGCTCAAGGAGATCCAAAAGGCAATTCAGATCTCCGACCTGGGCATCAATCCCCAAAATGACGGCCGTGTGATCCGTCTGGTATTTCCTCAGCTTACCGAGGAGCGCCGTAAGGAGCTGACCAAGCAGGTCAAGAAGTATGCCGAGGATGCCAAGGTGGCAATGCGTAATATCCGCCGTGACGGTATGGATTATGTGAAGAACCTGAAAAAGAAGTCCGAGATCACCGAGGACGATCAAAAGAAGGCTGAAAAGGACCTGCAGGACCTGCTGGATAAGTATACCAAGAAGGTCGACGAGGCTCTTGCCGCCAAGGAAAAGGAACTGATGGCGATTTAATGCTATCTCATTTGGGGGCGCTTGCGCCCCCAAAGTGTTATGCGATGAAAGGACGGCGCGGATATGAAAAATGGGGAGCATAATATGCCTGTCCCACGCCATATAGCTATCATAATGGATGGTAATGGCCGGTGGGCAAAAAAGCGGGGGCTGCCCCGGACAGCGGGTCACGCTGCCGGCGCGGAGGCGTTCCGCCGTACTGCCAATTACTGCCGCAGCTTAGGCGTGGAGTATTTGACGGTCTATGCTTTTTCCACAGAGAATTGGAAACGCTCACAGGAAGAAGTATCGGGCATTATGAAGCTTTTGGGAAAATACCTGCAAGAAGCCCTTGCCGATATGGAAAAGAACCACGTTCGGTTCAAATTCTTCGGTGACCTGAGCCGCCTTTCTCCTGAGCTGCAAAAGCTCTGTATGGAAGCGGAAAAGACTTCCTCTGCCTACCACGATGTACAGGTCAATTTCTGCCTGAACTACGGCGGCAGGGACGAGATCGTCAAGGCTGCCCAACAGGCAGCAATGGATGTGCAAAAGGGTATGATCCAGCCCCAGGATATTACCGAGGTGCTGTTTTCTAATTATCTTTACTCCAAGGATGTGCCTGACCCGGAGCTGATTATCCGTCCCTCAGGGGAGATGCGTACCAGCAATTTCCTGCTGTGGCAGTCGGCGTATTCGGAATTTGTGTTTATGGATGTGCTTTGGCCGGATTTCCAGCCGGAGCATTTGGATGAAGCCATTCGGGAGTATGGCAGGCGTAACCGCCGTTTTGGAGGTGTTTGAGTTTGAAGACCCGTATTATCGCGGCTGCGGTGCTGCTGCCGCTGCTTCTGATCGTTTTAATTGCGTTGCCCCCGGTGTGTACCGGCGTTTTGGTGGCAGCTATGTCCGCAGTGGCAGCCTATGAGCTGCTTTGGGGCGCAAAGCTTGTAAAACACCCCCGTTTGATCGCCTATACTATGATCGCTGCCGCTACCACAGGAATGTGGTGCTATTTTGGCAGTCCTTACAGCTTTGGACTTGCCGCCAGCCTGATCTTCTGCTGCCTGCTTTGGGGCGAGATGCTGATCGCCAAGGCAAAGCTGCCCTTTGAGAAGGTGCTGGTGTGCATCGCCGGCGGTCTGTTGATCCCTTACCTGCTCAGCGCTATCGTCCGCATCCGGAATATGGAGCTGGGGGCTGTGTATGTTCTGATGCCCTTTGCGCTGGCGTTTTTATCAGATAGCGGCGCCTATTTTGCGGGAATGTTTTTGGGTAAGCACAAGCTGGCACCTACCATCAGCCCCAAAAAGACGGTTGAAGGCCTTTTTGGTGGCATTGCCGGGGCAATTTTGGGTATGATGATCTTTGGACTGGTGCTGTCACTGGGCTTTCATCAACGGGTGAACTTCCTGATCGCCATTGTCTACGGCATCTTGGGCTCTTTGGCATCGGTGCTGGGGGATCTGACCTTCTCGGTCATCAAGCGTCAGGCAGGCATCAAGGATTACGGCAATCTGATCCCCGGTCACGGCGGCATTTTGGATCGGTTTGATTCCATGACCATCGTCGCCCCTCTGACCGAGGCAATGCTGATTATTATACCCATTGCGGAGAAAATAAATGGTTAAGTGTGTGAGTATTTTGGGCTCTACCGGGTCTGTGGGTCGGCAGACCCTGGATATTGTGGAGCATTTGCAGATCCCGGTGGCGGCACTGACTGCCGGGCAGAGCGTGGAACGTATGGCCCAGCAGTGCCGGAAATTCCGGCCAATGCTGGCTGTCATGGCGACCCGTGAGGCGGCAGAGGCCCTGCAAAGGGAGCTTTCTGACCTGCCTACCAAAATTGCGTGGGGAGAAGAAGGGCTTATCAAAGCGGCAACTATGCCCCAGGCAGATTGTATTATCACTGCTATCGTGGGAATGCTGGGATTAAAGCCCACCCTGGCAGCCATCCGTGAAAAAAAGCGGATCGGCCTTGCCAATAAGGAAACGCTGGTCTGTGCCGGCGAGCTGGTGATGGCAGAGGCGAAAAAATACGGCGCCGAGATCGTTCCTGTGGATTCGGAGCATTCAGCGATCTTTCAGTGCCTGATGCCCTCATTGGATACTCGTCAGGTCAAGCGGATCATCCTGACCTGCTCCGGCGGCCCCTTCTACGGGCTTTCCAAGGAGGAGCTGAAAAAGGTGACCAAGGCAGATGCTCTGCGCCATCCCACCTGGAAGATGGGGCAGAAAATTACCATCGACTGTGCTACCTTGATGAACAAGGGCTTAGAGGTGATCGAGGCAATGCGGCTGTATGACCTGCCCCTGGAGCAGGTGGATGTGGTGATCCACAGGCAGAGCATCGTGCACTCTATGGTGGAATTTTCCGACGGCGCGGTGATGGCACAGTTGGGCACGCCGGATATGCGGCTGCCGATCCAGCTTGCTATGACCTACCCGGAGCGGTGTGACAGTCCTGTGGAAAAGCTGGATCTGACGGCTTGTGAGCCGCTGACCTTTTCAAAGCCGAATTTGGAGCATTTTCCCTGTCTTGCCCTGGCAAGAGATTGCGCGAAAAAGGGCGGCACAGCCTGCCCGGCTATGAACGGTGCCAACGAAGAGGCGGTAGCGCTATATTTGCAGGATAAGATCGGCTTTTATGATATTTACCGCTTGGTGGCACAGGCTGTGGATGCGGTTCCCTTTATCAAGGAGCCTACCTTGGAGCAAATTTTGGAAGCGGACGCACTGGCGAGAGAAGCGGTGCGAAACGCGATTTCTGAGTAAGGCGGATGGTTTATGTCTATTCTGATCACAATTTGCAGCATACTTCTTGCGATCCTGATTTTCAGTATCGTGATCTTTGTCCACGAGCTTGGCCACTTTGTGGCCGCAAAGGCATCCGGCGTGCAGGTCAATGAATTTGCCATGTTTATGGGCCCTGCCATTTTTAAAAAGCAGAAAGGGGAGACCCTGTATTCCATCCGATGTATCCCAATCGGCGGCTACTGCGCTATGGAGGGTGAGGACGAGGATACGGATAACCCCCGCTCCTTCCAAAAGGCAGCCTGGTGGAAACGGCTGATCATTTTGGTGGCAGGCTCTTTTATGAATCTGGTTATTGGCTTTTTGATGCTGCTGATCTTTTTCTCTTTCCAGAAAACTGTGGCGCTTCCTGTGATCGATGATGTGGAGCCGGCCTGCACGGTTGTCCGTGAGGGCGGCTTGCAGGAGGGTGACGAGCTTTGGAAGATCGATGGCTACCGGGTCTATACCAGCACAGATGCACTGCTCCTGCTTTCCTTTGAAAGTCCTACCCACGATATTGAGGTAAAGCGAAACGGGGAAAAGCTGGTTTTTGACGACTATGCCATGGAAAAACACCAGTTTTATAATGCGCAGACCGGCGAGAATGAGCTTCGGTACGGCTTTGGTTTTGCGGAAGCCAGCAATGATTTTGGAACGCTTTTGGGCTATACCGCGGATAATTCCGTTTCTGTGGTGCAAAGCGTGTTTTTAAGCCTGAAAATGCTCTTTACCGGGCAGGCAGGCTTGCAGGATATGGCAGGCCCGGTGAGGATCACCCAGATGATGGCAGAAACAGCGGCTGCCTCTGGCACAGTTGGAAATGCCATCTTGAATATGCTCTATTTTGGCGGTTTTATCGCCATCAATTTGTGCGTGATGAATATGCTGCCCATCCCGGCGCTGGATGGGGGACGGTGTGTAGGCTTGCTGCTGACCACCGGCATTGAGAAAATTACAAGAAAAAAGCTGGATCCCAAATATGAGGGCTATGTCCACGGCATTGGTATGATCCTGCTGCTTGCCTTGATGGCAGTGATTTTGTTTAAGGATGTATTTTATATTTTCAAGTAAGAGGTAAATGATAATGACCAGGCAGATTTTAGTTGGCGGTGTTCCCATTGGCGGCGGTGCGCCGGTGGTGATCCAGTCTATGCTCAATACCAAAACCACGGATGTGGAGGGCTCTTTGGCGCAGATCAGTCAATTAAAGGCTGCCGGCTGCCAAATTGCTCGGCTGGCAGTTCCCAATATGGAAGCGGCAAAGACCTTCGGGGAGATTTGCGCCCAGTCGGAGCTGCCTCTGGTTGCGGATATCCATTTTGATTACAAGCTTGCCATTGCTGCCGCTGAGGGCGGCGCTTCCAAGATCCGTATCAACCCCGGCAATATTGGTGGGGAAGACCGGGTCAAGGCGGTGGTGGATGTATGTAAGGATAAACATATCCCCATCCGCATTGGCGTCAATGGCGGCAGCTTGGATAAGGCACTTTTGGAAAAGTACGGTCATCCCACGGCGGAGGCATTGGTGGAAAGCGCGTTCCAGCATATTGCCCTTTTGGAGAAGTTCGGATTTTATGATACCTGCGTGTCTATGAAGTCCTCTACAGTGCCTACTATGGTTGCCGCGGCGCGGCTGTTCCGCAGCCGCTGCGATTACCCGCTGCATATCGGCGTGACGGAAACAGGCCCTGTGAAAATGGGCCTTATGAAGTCTGCTATGGGTATCGGCGCACTGCTCCTGGATGGCATTGGTGATACCATCCGTGTCAGCCTGACTGACGATCCTGTGGAGGAAGTCTATGCCGCCAAGGATATTTTGAAGGCGGCAGGGCTGCGTAAAGAGGGCGTGAATATCATTTCCTGTCCTACCTGCGGCAGAACCCAGATCGACCTGATCGGGCTTGTCAATCAGGTAGATGAAGCCCTGAAAAACTGTGAAAAGCCCATCACCGTGGCAGTTATGGGCTGTGTTGTGAATGGCCCCGGTGAAGCCCGGGAAGCGGATATCGGCATTGCCGGCGGTGATGGCTGCGGTATGCTGTTTGAAAAGGGCGTGCAAACCGTAAAGCTTCCCTATGAGGAACTGTTACCAGCCCTGCTAAAGAGAATTGAGGAACTTTGATGAACACAAGCGTATTCTTTTTGAATATGTTTTCTGCCTATCAGCCGCCTGAGCACCTGCAAACGGTGCTGTCACAGGCGGCGATTACTGCTGCGGAAATTGACCCGGCAGCCCGCCGGATCTCGGTCACTGTCAGCCTTTCTGACTACATATGGGACAAGGATCTGGATATGATTGCCTTGGACATTGCCGACACCTATGGTCTGCATACCGTGGAGCTGAATCCTGTGTACCCGGAGAGGTTTTTGCGGAATATGCCGGAGGATGCCCTGATGGGGCTGTTTATGGCGCAGGATTCTATGGCGAGGGCATCCCTTTCCGGGGCAAAGTGGACTTGGGAGGAAAATACCCTGCATATCCATCTTTTGGGCAACGGTAAGGATGATCTGCAAAAGTGCGTCCCCGCTGTGGTACGCAGGCTGGAAGAAATGTTTGGGGTTTTGGTGCAGATCGAGCTTCACAGCGGCGAAAATCTCACCGGTCAGGCACTTTTTGATGCCATGGCGAAAATGCGGGGCAGTATGATAAAGGATCTGCCCAAGGTGAATTTTGAAGCTGCCAAAAAAGAGCAAAAACAGGAAACGTCTGCTATTTACGGCAGACCCTTTAAAAATAATGCCATTCCCATGGCGGAGGTCAGCCTGGATCTCGGGGCGGTTACCATTGAGGGCAGAGTCTTCAGTGTGGAGCATAGGGAGCTGAAAAAGCGCAATGCCTGGGTCATTAACTTTGATATGACCGATAATACCGGCTCTGTACGGATCAACCGCTTTATGGAAAACGAAGAGGCAAAGCCTATTTTGGACAAGGTCAAGGTGGGCTCTGTGCTGAAAGTGCAGGGCAGAATGACCGTCAATAAATTTGATAATGAAACGGTTTTGCAGCCCACAGCCATTATGCCCGGTCAGATGCCCAAGCGGCAGGATACTGCCCCGGGGGCAAAGCGGGTGGAGCTGCACCTGCATACCGTTATGAGCAATATGGATGCTTTGACCAATACGGCGGCTGCCATCAAGCAGGCGGCGGCATGGGGGCACCGTGCCATTGCCATCACAGACCACGGCTGCTGCCAGTCCTTTACCGATGCGCTGCACTGCGTGGAGGATTGGAAGGGTGCGCCCAAGGTGGCAGGTACCGACGAGGATATCAAGATCCTCTACGGCTGTGAGGGATATTATGTAAACGACGTGGACGATATTTCCGCGGTTTTTGGTAATAAGGATTGCCCGCTTACCGGGGAATTTGTGGCATTTGACCTGGAAACTACGGGCTTAAATTCCCGGGAGGATCAGATCATCGAGATCGGCGCCGTTGTGATGAAGGACGGCAAGGAAGTAAGACGCTTCCAAACCTTTGTTGATCCCCACAAGAAACTGGAAAACGTGACCACCGAGCTGACAGGCATTACCGATGAAATGCTGAAGGGTGCGCCCTCCATTGAGGAGATTCTACCTAAATTCATTGAATTTGTGGGTGATCGGGTGCTGGTCGCCCATAACGCGGATTTTGATACCGGCTTTATTCAAACCGCCTGCAAAAAGCAGAATTTGCCCTATGATTTTACTTCTGTGGATACACTGGCGCTGTCGATGGCACTGATGACCGGGATGAAGCGGTATAAGCTGAATCTGGTTGCCGATGCCCTGAATCTGCCGGAATTCAATCACCACCGTGCCGCCGATGACGCGGTCACCTGCGGCTTGATTATGAGCCGGTATATAGAAATGCTCCAGGAAAAGGGTGTGGAAAGACTTAGCCAAATCAATGACTTTGTGTCCTCTGTCCGGGGGCCGCACCGCCGGGAGAGCGGCAAGGCAGAGCATATCGTAGTGCTTGCCAAAAATCAGATGGGCTTGCGGAATCTTTACCATCTTTTGACCGATGCCAACTTAAAATACTTTAAAAAATTCCCCCGGTTCCTGAAATCCCAGTTAATGGAGTTGCGGGAGGGCTTGATTATCGGCTCTGCCTGTGAAAACAATGAGCTGTTCCAAGCTGTTGTCAGCGGAAAAAGTGATGCGGAACTGAAACGGCTGGCAAGCTTCTATGACTATCTGGAGGTGCAGCCACTGTCCAACAACGCCTTTATGCTGCGCCCGGGTAAGAACGGAAAAGCCCCTATTGCCGCCAGCGAGGAAGTACTTCGGAATTTCAACCGCACGATCCTGCGGATCGGTGACGAGCTGGGCAAGATGGTGGTCGCCACCGGCGATGTCCATTTCCTGAACCCGGAGGACGAAATTTTCCGCCATATTCTCTTGGGTGTCAAGGGCTTCGACGATGCGGATAAGGATAATCCTCTTTACTTTAGAACTACCGATGAAATGCTCAGGGAATTTTCCTATTTGGGTGAGGACAGAGCCTATGAACTGGTGGTCACCAATCCCAATAAGATCGCAGATATGTGCGAAACACTGCGTCCAGTGCCCCATAACCTGTTTGCCCCTAAGATCGAAAACTCGGTGGAGGACTTAAAATCTCTGGTCTATGGCAAAATGCACCGGCTCTATGGCGAAAATCCCCCGGAGCTGATCGTCAAGCGTGTGGAAACAGAGCTGCACGATATTATCACCTGTAATTACGATGTGATCTATATGTCTGCCCAAAAGCTGGTGCAGAACTCCCTGGAAAATGGCTATCTGGTAGGCTCCCGTGGCTCCGTTGGATCTTCCATTGTGGCGTATATGTCCGGCATTACGGAGGTTAATTCCTTCCCGCCCCATTACCGCTGCCCCAATGAAAGCTGCAAGTATACTACCTTTGATGTGCCGGCTGGCTTTGAGTGCGGCGCGGACTTGCCGGATGCGGTGTGCCCCAAATGCGGAACGCCTTTTGCTAAGGAGGGCTTCAATATCCCCTTTGAGACCTTCTTGGGCTTCGGCGGTGATAAGGTGCCGGATATTGACCTGAACTTCTCCGGCGAATATCAGGCAAGAGCCCACGCCTACTGTACGGAGATGTTTGGAAAAGCCCATGTGTTCCGTGCCGGTACCATTGGCGGTGTGGCGGAAAAAACAGCCTATGGGTATGTGAAGAAGTACCTGGAGGAACGGCAGATGCGCAAATCCGCTGCGGAGATGAACCGTCTGGCAGCAGGCTGTGTAGGTGTTCGCAGAACCACCGGGCAGCACCCCGGCGGTCTGGTGGTCATTCCTCAGGAAAATGATATTTGGGATTTCTGCCCTGTCCAGCACCCGGCAGACGACCCCAATTCCGACCAGATCACCACCCACTTTGAATATCACTCCATGGAGGAAAACCTGCTAAAGCTGGATATGCTGGGTCACGATGACCCCACTATGATCCGCATGATGGAGGATATGACCGGCGTGGATGCCAAGACCATCCCCCTGGACGATAAAAAGACAATGTCCATTTTCACTTCCTCCAAGGTGCTGGGCTATGAGGACGATCCCATTTTAGGCCCCACCGGGGCTGTGGCGGTGCCGGAGTTCAATACCCGGTTTACCCGTGGCGTTTTGCTGGATACCAAGCCGGAAAAGTTTGACTTCTTGGTGCGTATTTCTGGCTATACCCACGGCACGGATGTGTGGTTAGGCAATGCAAAGGATCTGATCGTTTCCGGGGTAGCCCGGGTGGATCAGACCATCGGCTGCCGTGACGATATTATGATCTACCTCATTTCCTGCGGCCTGCCGGAAAAGAGAGCCTTTAAGATCATGGAATCCGTCCGTAAGGGAAAGGGACTGCCTGAGGGTGCGGAGCAGGAAATGAAGGATGCCGGCGTGCCGGAGTGGTATATCGGCTCCTGTAAAAAAATCAAGTACCTGTTCCCCAAGGCCCACGCCGTTGCTTATGTTATGATGGCGTTCCGAATTGCCTGGTTCAAGGTCTATCACCCCCTGGCGTTCTATGCGGCGTATTTCTACCGCCGAAGCCAAAAGAGCGGCTTTGATGTGAACCTTATGACCTGCGGCCTGGAAATGGTCAAGGCGAATATCAAGGCCATCGACAGCAATGAGGATGCCACCAATAAGGACGAGGATCTGCTGACCACTTTGGAAGTGGCATATGAATACTATTTGCGTGGCTTTGAATTTTTGCCCATTGACCTGTATAAGAGCCACGCCACGAAATTTTTGATCGAAGAGGGTAAATTAAGGCCGCCCTTTGTTTCTATCTCCGGCTTGGGTGAAAGTGCCGCCTGGGATCTGATGGAGAGCCGGGAGGGGAAGGATTTCCTTTCCATTGAAGAAGTGGCGAATGCCTGTACCAAGGTGTCAAAAACCCATATTCAAATGCTGAAAGAGGCGGGGGCATTCGGCAATCTGCCGGAAACCAGCCAGGTCAGCTTATTCTAAGGAGATAACACATGAAAAATCAAGTCATCTATTTAAAAGAACGCTTTCCCTTTTTGGGTGAAGACGGCAAAGACCCCAATGTGACCCTGTATCTGCCTGACCCTATGTGGGAGATGGGCTGGGATGATAGAAAACGTCCCTGCCTGGTGATTCTCCCCGGTGGCGGCTACGGTATGGTCAGCCAGCGGGAGGGAGAGCCCATTGCCTTCCATTTCCTGCCCCAGGGCTATAATGTTTTTGTAGTTCGCTATTCCGTGGCACCCCACCGTTTCCCCAGTCAGCTTCGGGAGGTGGCGGCAGCGATGGAGCTGATCTATGAAAACGCCGGGGCGTGGCATTGCGATACCAACCGTATTGCCATTATGGGCTTTTCTGCCGGTGGACACCTGGCGGCCCATTACTCTACCTGCTATGATATCCCGGAGGTTCGTCAGGTGTTCCCGGAGAGTAAGCCGGTGCAGGCATCCGTTTTGTCCTACCCGGTGATCAGTGCTGATTTGAGAACCGCCCACATGGGTTCTTTCCAGAACCTTTTGGGCGTGGAAACCTTGACGGCTGAGCAGGAGGAGAAATTCTCCTGTGACAAGCGTGTTACAGAGAAAACACCCCCGGCATTTTTGTGGCATACCTTTGAGGATAACGTGGTGCCGGTAGCCAACTCCCTGTGCTACGCCCGTGCGCTTACGGATCACAATATCCCTGTCAGCCTGCATATCTATCCTAAGGGCTGGCACGGCCTGTCCACTGTGGATATGCAGACCAATGACAAGATCGCTGAGGATGTTTGTCATACCGCCGACTGGCTGGACGCGGTAAAAAAATGGCTTCGCATCACCTTCCGGTAATCTTCGTAACAATTAGCAATATCAAAAATGGTGTGTTGCAATGACTGCAACACACCATTTTTGTGCTGAATAAAAGACACCCCCGGCTACGCCCAATGTCATTAAGTTAAGAGATATTGTCATTCCGAGACCAGAGGTCAAAGGAGCCGTCAAGGCAAGCAACTCGCACTCGTCGGCGTACAGGTGGTACGGTAGAGTGCGAGTTGCGCAGCAAGTCAAAATGCCTTGCGTAGCAAGCTTTTTTACCCCACATCCGACAAAAATCAGAGATT
>JAFTTQ010000079.1 GCA_017466665.1 Oscillospiraceae bacterium | reverse complement strand
TACTTAATATAACCATCCACATAGGCCGCGCGCCCAACACGCCCGACCTCGCCGCCCCACTGGCTGTGTGGCGCACTTGGCGGATTGTGTTGGTCGCTGCAATCTCCGACAGGCTCTACGCGCTGCATCTGCGCTTCGGATCTGGCGGCTCTGACCTTTGCCGTACGCATCATCAATCTCCGTTGCCATGAGTTTTGATGCTGCGTTTGGTGCTGATCCACGCATGGCTGTTGCGCCGATCAACAGTGTCCGTTTGGCAAGCTCGGACACAAAATACTGTGCTGGGCGGTATTTCACACCCTTTCCTTTTATCACTCCATTTCGTCTGTAACTTAGCTCTATCTTTATTATGCGAAATGGAGGCTGAGTCTAACAAAAAGCTTTTGAGTGCGAAAATCGCCGACCGGAAATCCGGTCGGCGATTAACTGCATTTATATGCGTTGTAAATTCTGCTTAGGGCAATCGGCACTTCTGGTGCCGGGGATATTTCGTGAGTTCAGCAGGGATAAATAAAAAGGCAATCCAAGAACATATGCGATCAAAATGCTATTAAGAGTAAGATAAAAAGAAGAATTGCTTCATAGCTTTGGTTTGGTGGCTACAGGGGATGTTACAAGAGTGTGTTCATAACAATAGGTATGAGCAACCTGCGGCTACTTTGGGCTATAAAAGCCTAGCTTAGTACAAGACCAAACTGAGTATCTAAAATAATGGTGTTCTTCGATACCTACTCTTATTTGACAGACGCACATGGTTGATGGTTATGATTGCGTTTGAGGTTACATATCATCCCGGTTATGCCACAAAGGTGAGATCCGACGTACGGCTGAAATCAATCATAGCCACAGAACCAACGTCGCCTGTGGGCGTATAGGGGCAGACAGTGTAGTAATACTTTTGTCCTTCGTAAACAACATAGGTCTGGTGATGGTACTGATACCATTCGCTGGTGCCTCGGGGATAGTCGGCATAGCAGTTGTGAATCTCCTCAAAACCACCGATCCGTTCAGCAAACACTGCCAGCATAGCGGGGGAAGTGGCACTGTCCCAGCGTTTACTCAGGAACCATGGGGAGTTGGGCTGGCCTGCCAGTGTCACTAGTTCGCCGTTCACATTGGTGGGGTACTTGAATTGCCCGTTGCTCAGGAATTTGGCTATGGCATCCATCTTCTCCTTTGGGGTCATGGAGCTGTTGGTCTGAGAGGCGATCACATCATCGATCCACTTGTTCCTCTCGGTATCGTAATCCAGAACATTTAGTTTGAAGGTTTTTGCTACCACATAGCCGTCGGGGGAGGTTTCCTGAACTTGTACAGTCAGCTTCCCGGATGTTTCAATTTTTAGGATTCCCAGATAGCCACCAGGTACTTTGTGCAGGAGAGAATCGTAATCGGTGATATCCAGATACTCAACATCATCATAATACTCAGCTTTTCCCCACATGATGATGCTGCCCAATACACTTTCACCATTAGCTGTCAGGCGGATTGAGTCTCCAGAAGGATTGTCTGTCTTAATATAGACAGGCTTGAAGCACTCGGTGTACACATCGGAGCCCAGATTATCCACAAAATAGATATCATAAGAATACTGCGCCTGCTTGTTCAGCATGGTGTTGTAGTTCATGCAGGACACTTTCGCTGGTTCGGACCAGTCGCCGTACACAAATGTGTCGCCCTCCATCTTGTAGGCGCGAACTTTATAGTAGTAGCTGCCGCGGACATAGAAGTAGGCGAATTTTACAAAGCCTAAATCGTTCCACTGAGAATTCTCTTTGTCACTCATTAGCTCCTTTGTAAAGTCTGCATCCCGGGCGATCAGACACTGGTAACCAAAACCGCTGTCATCAGCAAAATCGGCGTAGCAGTTGATATCAAAGGAAAGACTCCCGGGGTGGACACTGGCCACTTCCGGAACTGCGAGACTTGCATCATGGCGTGTGGGAATATTCTCGGAATAACTGTCAGAGCATCTCCAGCAGGAATAAATCAGCCGTCCATCCTTCTCGGCGGATACGGAATAGGAATGTCCATAGGCTTCGCTGCCGGCTTCCGTTTCCTGCGCGCCGCAGGCGCAGCTTCGGTAGGAATAGCCGTCTGTGGTACAAGTGGGCCATACATTTTGCCAGCGGCCCCAACTATGGCCCGTGGCAGCCACGGCATCGCCGGTGTAGCTGTCCTTGCAGACGGAGCAGAAATAGGTGGTGAAACCTGCCTCTGTGCAGGTGGGATTGGTTACAGTAGTTTGGTATTTATGGCCGCCAGGAATGGCTTCACGATAAGAATCACCGCACTGCGAGCAGGTATATGTTTTAGAGCCATCGGCAATACAAGTGGCCTCTGTAATGGCAGTTACGCTGTAACTGTGCCCCAGGGCAGCGGTCTTGCCATCGGTATAGCTGTGGGCGCAAACCGTGCAGGTGTGGGTTGTATATCCGTCGGTGGTACAAGTAGGTTTGGTGACGGTGTGGCGGTAAATATGTCCTGCTGCCGGGGTTTTGTTGTCGGTGTAGCTGTGTGAGCAGACCGTGCACGTGTGGGTGGTATAGCCCTGAGCGGTGCAGGTGGGGCGAGTCACCTGATCGGTATAGCTGTGGCTTAGTTTTTTGATCGACTCGGTATAGGAGCTACCGCAGGAGCAGGTGTAGGTTCGGACACCTTCTGCACTGCAGGTGGGGGCGTTGGTGACTTTACCGGTGTAGCTGTGGGTGTGGTCTGGGATTATCTTATCCAACTTGCGGTTTTCTTTACTGCCGCAGGCAGCGCAGATCCGCTCAGCGTTTCCCTCAGTGGTTTCAGTGGGAGCGATAACAGTAGTCCACTGTCCCCAGTTATGTCCAACAGCATCGGTGGGGGTGCCGATGTAGCTGTCACCGCAGGAGCAGGTATAGGTTGTGCACCCTCCCTGGGTGCAGGTGGGAGCGGTTACCGTCTGGGTATATTGATGACCGGTAGCGCTGACCATATCTCCTGAATAACTGTCGCCGCAGGCACAGGTGTAGGTAGTATAGCCTTCCTCCGTGCAGGTGGGAGGCGTGACATCGCTCGAATAGCTGTGCTGATGTACACCCGGATCAACAGGGGGCTGAGAGGGTTCAGAGCTTGGCTGTGTTGCCTCTGTCGAGGGCGCAATACTCTCCGATGGATCTGTGATTGTTGCTCCAGTGGATGCAGTGGAGTCATGAGGTTCCGTGAATGGGGTCTCCTCGCCGCCGGACGGAATCAGCAGCAGGCACAGTCCAAAGATAGCCGCTGCCAGAGCGATCAGAACGATTACGAGTAGAGGCTTTTTGCTGCGTTTTTCTTTTTCCATTGTGTTATCCTCCTAATGTGTTGCCTGTTTCCATTATATTACATAATTATGATCGGGAACGCAAGCGGTTTTGGATGTAAGCGTCAAATCTATTGGCATATAAAAGCTCCGGCTCCGAGGTAAAACTCAGAGCCGGAGTAAATTATTTGGTTCGGCATTCGGCTGGCATATTCCAAGGTAGCAGTCTTTGCACAACTTCGGCGTCCGTCAGGTCCGCATCCTTGGCCGCCTTCAGCAGCCAGGTCAGGTATTTATAAGGGTCAAGGCCGTTCTCAATAGCCGTCTGGATCAGGCTGAACATCACTGCGCTGCCGGTTGCACCCTTCGGCGTATTTGCAAATAGGAAATTCTTCCGGTCAATGACGAAGGGTTTAATGCTTCTCTCGGCACGGTTGTTGGAGATCTCCAGTCTGCCGTCTTTCAGATAGTTGGTCAGGTAAGGCCACTGCTCTTTCAGATAATGGAATGCCTTACCAAGGGCAGACTTCGGTGCTGCCGTTCTGGAATTTGCCCATGCAAACATCGCGTCTAAAACAGGCTTCGCCTGCTCCAGCCGCTCTTTCTGCCGTTCTTCTGCTGTCATGGTTGCAATCTCCTGCTCAATTCCGAAAAGAAGATTGCAGTAGGTCAGTCCCTGAGATGCAGAACTGCCCTTTGCCTTGCCCTTGGGCAGGGATTTCACTGCCTCGTCAAATTTTCTCCGGGCATGGGTCCAGCATCCAACCACCGTGATATCTGCCGGCAAGCTGTGATATCCTTGGTAGCCATCCGTATGGAGATACCCATTGTATCCGGAAAGAAAATCTTTCGGATGCTTTGCGCCACGTCCCGGCTGGTACTCATACAGAACAAT
>JAFTTQ010000078.1 GCA_017466665.1 Oscillospiraceae bacterium | reverse complement strand
TAAATTGTTGGGCACCTCTAAAAACTGATTTTTAGTCGGGTGCCTAAAGATTTTGACACAAATAAAAGTTCAGAAAACGCAGGAATACTGGATGTATTTCAAGTTTTATGAACTGAATAATTGGGTCAAAAGATTGGGCATCCCGGCAAAAAGAAGTTTTTAGAGGTGCCCTGTTGTTTACCGCACCACTTTAACAGCCCCCTCTGACGAGGGGCTCACTGAGGGAGGTAGATGGCCGTTTGCTTACAATAGGTGATAACCACAATGATTGTTTATCATACTAACCAAGAATCAAGTATTGTAGGGAAGGGTCAAGGCCCTCCCCTACATGGCAATACTTGTTAGTAAGGTAAATTCCAATTTATGAATGAAGCAGCCACCCTGGTGAGGGTGGCTGCTTCGTTATGCGGTTCATTACAGTAAAATTGCAAGGACGCACAGTACGCCCAAGCCGACAACGCTCAAAAAGGAGCCAAGACAGCCTCCGCCAACGGACATATTGTTTCCTCCTAACTGTATATATAATTTATTATATCATAAAAGCCTATCGCTGTATAGTCATTTCTTTTTCCTTGACAAAGCCCGTGCCCAGCGGTATAATTCCCTTGTGGTATGGGCTTGTAGCGCAGTTGGGAGCGCACCACATTCGCATTGTGGGGGTCGGGAGTTCGAATCTCCTCAAGTCCACCAATAGAAAATCCATCCAATTTGGATGGATTTTTTCTTTGTACAATAAAAATCCCAGCCGGCTCCGTTAGAAACCGTCTGGGATTTTTGGGATATTCAGTATTATTCCATACGTAGAAGGAATTCCAGCACACGGGTGGCACTGACTTCCAAGTCGTGACGGGTAATCAGGCCCTCTGCCAAAACAGCCTGCAACCGCTTGGGGTTGCCGTTGGGCATACGCAGGTCATTACCGGCAAGGATCTCCCGGTACTGCTCCGCCAGATTGTCCCAGTCCGTCATTACAAGGCCGTCAAAGCCCCACTCCTGACGCAAAATACCATTGAGAAGATCTGTATTTTCCGATGTATAAGTGCCATTGAGCAGGTTATAGGCAGTCATCACTGCCCAGACCTGACTTTCCTTCACCACAATTTCAAAGCCCTTCAGATAGATCTCCCGCAGAGCTCTTTCCGATACCCGGGAATCGCTCTTTTTGCGGTTCGTTTCCTTATTATTGACACAAAAATGCTTCACGCAGGCTGAAATATTCTGGGATTGGATACCCTGAACCATCGCTGCCGCCAGTTTGCCGGACACCAGAGGATCTTCGGAATAGTACTCAAAGTTTCTGCCGCACAGGGGACTTCTATGGATATTGATGGCAGGTGTCAGCCACATACCGAAGTTGTTTTCCTTCACTTCTTTAGCCGCAGCCTGTCCCACACGGTACAAAAGCTCTGGATCCCAAGTGCAGGCAAGCAATGTTGCCACAGGCCAGGCAGTTGTCTTGACACCCCGGTCAGCATTGATCCGCAGACCGGCAGGGCCATCGGCAGTCATCACCGCCGGTACACCGCTGCAATACAAACCGCCAATGCCCCGGGTATCCGCACAGCCCTGATTGGGTGCGCCGCCCAAAAGGGTGATCAGCTCATCGTCAGACTGCTCCGCAATAAACTCCGCAACCGATGCCTCTCCTCTGCCCACTTTATTAAAGTGCATTTTCCCATCCGGCAGCTTGACACCGTTGGCATCCGGCAGGATATGCTGGGCATTCCAGCGGTTTTTCTCCGGCCACTGGGGATTCTCGTACACCGGAGCATATTCGCCAACCGGCAATTCTTCATAGCTTCCGTCTGCACGCATTCTCTTAGACAGCTTTCGGGGAACGCAACGGTTTTGGAATTGCCGCACAAGCCGTTCCTCTCCGTTTTCATAAACCGCTGCCTTTTCCAGTGAACGGATGCAGTTGCCAACAAAGAGCCCATATGTACCTGCAGGCAATACATAAGCTGCAAGCTGTTCATCATAGACTGCCAAATCGTCCACATTCACAGTCAGGGTAGTATTCTCCGATTCTCCCGGTACCAGCAGCTTTGTTTTTTGGAAAGCACGAAGCTCATATTTGGGCATCTGCAGCCGGCATTTGGGGGCACTGCTATAAAGCTGTACGACCTCCTTGCCGGGATAATCGCCGGTATTGGTGACCCGAACAGAGACGCTGATTTCTCCGGCTGTTTGGGCTATGCCTGTACAGACGATTTGGAAGGCAGTATAAGACAAACCAAAGCCAAAGGGGTAATTGACCTTTTGGGCAGCGCCGGGAATGGTTTCAAAATAGCGGTAGCCCACGAAAATATCATCCGTATACTCCACATAGTCCGCAGATTCATTGAAATTATAGGACGAGGGGTAATCATCAAAGGTAGATGCAAAGGTATCTGTCAGCTTGCCCGAGGGTGTCACATCACCGCAGAGGATGTCCGCCTGGGCCAAGGCACCCTCCATACCGCCCTGCCAAGCCAGCAGCACAGCTTTGATCTTCGGCTCACGGATAAACCAGGAGGTGTCCACCATACCGCCCACATTCAGAACAACCACAATACTCTGGAAGGCAGCGCAGACATCTGCAACCATCTTCTGTTCCTCTAAGGACAGGTAAAAATCACCGTCGTTGGGCTCGCCCTTTCTGTCCCAGTTTTCACCGGAAAACCGGCAGATGCTGATGATGGCTGTATCACAGCTTTCCGCTGCCTGCCGCAACAGTTCACCGGGGAGCTCCGGCTCCACCGTATAACCGGGCTGCTTACCATCCTTGCGCTGTTGTGCCACATTCTCCCGATAGAAGTCATTCAGCGGTGCATATACCGTAATTTTCTCCTCAGATTGCTTGATTTCCATAGCACCGCACAAATTACGGACATATTTTACCGTCACATCACCGCTGCCTCCGCCGCCTTTCACGTAATCCACGCTGGCTTTGCCAAACAGTGCCACTCTGCTGCCTTTTTTCAGCGGCAACAGGTGTTCTTCATTTTTTAAAAGCACCATACCCTCTGCCGCCGCTTCACGGGACAAAGCAATATGCTCCTGACAGCCGGTTATGATTTTGCCGTCCTCTCCCAAAGGAAGCAACGGATAATACCGAAATCTTTGCCACTTAGCCATGTAAAGTCCTCCTAAATACCGCCACCTCGTAAGGTGCATAGTAATGATTTGTTTTCTCTATAAGTCCGTAATTGGACAAGATCAATTTACCCTTTGCGCCGTCAATTTTTAGTTCCTGCGGCGTTTCAAAGTTACATACCACCAAGAACTGCTCGTCACCTTCTGTTCGTGTAAAGGCACAGTAATTGGTATCCCGGGGTGCAACAGGGGCAAATCTGCCCACCGTCAGCGCCGGATGCGCCATACGAAGGTGCAAAATATCCCTGTAAAACTGCCATACGCTCTTTTCCGATGCCCGATCCTTTTCCAAATTGCAGGTTTTGCATTCACTATGTACAGGAATCCAAGGTGTTCCTGTGGTAAAGCCTGCGTGTTTCGTACCATCCCAGCAGAACGGTCTGCGCTGATTGTCCCGGCTGCCGAAATTGATCTTTTCCATGGCTCTTTCCGGGGACATTTCTTTGCAAAGCGCCTGATACATATTGATGCTTTCCACATCCCGGAACTGCTCAATGGTGCTGTAACTGGGATTCAGCATACCAATCTCCTGCCCCTGGTAGACAAAGCACACACCCCGCAGCAAATACATCATTGCCGCAATACAGCAGGCAGATTCATAGCGGTACTGACGGCTGCCCAAACGTTCCAGCATCCAGCCATTATCGTGATTGTCTGTAAATACAGAAAACAGCAGCTCGTTATTTTGCATCGTTTCGTCCCAATAACGGATACAATTCCAAAGCTGGGTCAGGCTGCCCGGCTTGGGGGTAAATTTATCCGCTCTGCCATAGTTCAGATGACCAAACTGAAAGAGCGTGGAAAGCTCCCCCCGGTCCTGCCCGATATGGCGGCGAATCTCCTCCAACTCCCCTGCCCAGCACTCGCCCACCGTAAAGATGTGCTCTGTTTTCTTTCTGCCGAACAAAGCTTGAATATATTCGTGAAGATGGGGCCCAAAGCAGTTGCGATTTCCTTCAAAATCCTTGGATATCTGATCGATGACATCGATACGGAAGCCGTCAGCGCCCATATCCACCCAAAAATCCACCACCGCCTGAATCTCCTGAACCACCTTGGGATTTTCCCAATTTAAGTCAGGCTGTTGGGGTGCGTAGGAATGCAGGTAGTACTGCCCCCGCACTTCATCAAAGCTGTAAGCAGAACCGCCGAACATACTCTGCCAGTCATTGGGCGGTGTATCATACCAATAATAGTAATCGCTGTAAGGATTATCTTTGGATTTCCGGGACTCCTGAAACCATTTATGCTGATCGGAGGTGTGGTTGGGCACCAGATCCAAAATCAGCTTCATATCCCGGCTGTGGAGGGCATCGATCAGTTTTTGCATATCCGCCATCGTGCCAAATTCATCCATAATGTCCCGATAGTCGGCAACATCGTAGCCGTTGTCCACATTGGGACTTTTAAAACAGGGACAAAGCCAAATCGCATTGATCCCCAGCTCTTTTAAATAATCCAGCTTTGCAGTCACACCGGCAAGGTCACCGATGCCGTCACCATCACTGTCATAAAAACTGCGTGGATATACCTGATAAATATGCCAAGACAGAAAGCTGTTAAATTTCTCATTCAGCATATAATTTTTCCTTTTTTATGTATGATCATTGGTGCACGGGGAGGGGTTATCCCCCTCCCATGCCATTATTCTATTAAAAGCTTTCAGAATTATCAATCCTTATTTTTCGATTGCAGCAGGTTGCATCATAGCCTTTTTCAGGCAGTCATAGATCTCCTGAGAGAATTTCTTTCCACGGTTATAGGTGTATAATCCGTTCTTTTCCTGCTCCACATCGTAAAGCTGGGTATAGCACAGGCCACAGATTTTGGGGTTTTCCAAAAGCACCCCGGTCAGGCTCACATAGCGGTCTGCAAATTCCTCCACGGTTTTGGGCGCATTGCCGTAGCCCCAACCCTCTTCGCCCTTTTCTGACCACAAAATGCCGCCGTACTCTGTCACCATATAGGGCTGGCCTTTGTAGCTCTGGCGGTTGGGAAAATTGTTGTAAACTGCCCCGCCTTCCGCCATCGGGGCATAATGACTGCGGAACACCTCCACATCCTGCTCATAGTCATGAACATCAAAAATATCCGTTACCACATGGTAATGACCGCTGGTGTCAATACAGGGGCGGGTTGGATCCAGGGCTTTGGTCATATGGTAAACCGCAGACAGAACACTGTTATCCTGCTTTTTGCCATCCCGGTCCCAGGTTTCATTAAAGGGACACCAGCATACCAAAGCAGGAGAATTGAAATCCCGGTTGACCGCATCCATCCAGGGCTTTAAGTAGGCGTGAACCGACTCCGGCCTGGAAATATCCAGACCCCAGTTGCCATATTCCCCCCAGACCATATAGCCCAGCTTATCTGCCCAATACAAGTACCGCCGCTCAAAAACCTTTTCGTGCATTCTGGCGGCATTGAAGCCCAGCGCCATGGAAAGCTCAATATCCTTCCGCAGGGCTTCGTCAGAAGGCGCGGTATAGATGCCATCCGGGTAATAGCCCTGATCCAGTACAAGACGCTGGAATACAGGCTTCCCGTTGATCATAATGGCATTTTTGCCAACGCTTACGCTTCTAAGACCAAAATAGCCGGTGACCTCATCCATAGCACCGTTATCAAATTGGGAAGAAAGCGCCACCTCATACAGCTCAGGCTTACCCGGCTCCCAAAAATGCCGTTCCGACAGCGATACAAAAAAGCTTACACTGTTACTGCCAGCCTGAACACAGGCACTGCCCACGGTTTTTCCTTGATAGGTAATATTGGCCTGCAGTGTCCCCTTGGAAAAATCACCGGCAAAAAACACTTGCATATTCACGCTGCCATTATCCGGGTCTGGGATGCAGCGATAGTTTTCAATGTAGGTTTCCGGCACATATTCCAGCCATACCGTCTGCCAGATACCGGAATTTCTTGTATAGTCACAGCCGCGGGAGTTGAACACTTCCGATTGCTTGCCCCGGGGCTGCAAAGGATTGCGGACATCGTTTTCTACATACACGACTACCGTATTTTCATCGGTATGTACATATTTTGTAATATCAAAGGTAAAGGGCGTATAGCCGCCTTGATGGGTTCCCAAATCGTAGCCGTTCACCCAAACCTGGCAATAATAGTTGACCGCCTCAAAGTGCAGCAGCACTCTTCCCTTCAGGTCCTCCTCTGTCAGACCGAAGCTGCGTTTATACCAAACAGCCCCGATAAAATCCTTGTATTCCACTTGGGAGAGCTTGCTCTCCACGCAAAAAGGAACGACGATGGAGCCTTCCAGCTTTTCGAGGTTTTGCATACCCCGATTCCGTCCCGAACGGCCATGATCAAATTGAAACTGCCAGGTTCCGTTCAGGTTCTGCCAGCCGTCACGAACCATTTGCGGACGGGGATACTCACTTCTTGGAATCATTGCTTCATTCTCCTATTTTCCATTACTCTCATAAATTATTGTTTAGCGCACTAACTATCGTTAGTACGTAGGGAACGCTGCCCTCAGCGTTCCGTAACAAAATCAGATCTCAATGAGCTGATTTTGCTCTAAAAAATGCATTATGGAAATATTTTCGCCCGTCGGGATCGAAAATATTTGCGGAACGCTGAGGGCAGCGTTCCCTACGAATAATAAGGTAAATTCCAATTTACTTATGGGTATGTTTTGGTGTGGGAGGGGGCGATGCCCCTCCCCTACTAATTTCAATTTTCCTTCTTTTTCTTCTTAGCCAGCAGCAGGATGATGATAAACAAAACCAAAATACCGCCGGCGCTGAGCCCAATGATCCAACCCCAAATGCTCTGTGCATCCTCAGGTTCAGGCTGTTGGGGTGCGGGGGCAGGCTTTTGCGGTGCCTTTGATGCTCCTGTCAGATCGCCCCAAACACTGAGTAGAGACTGGTTGTAGTCTGCCTGATCGTCACCAGTCCATTGAGGCAATGCGCTTGCCACGGTACTGGTAAGCCCCTCAGGCAATAAAATGTAATCGTGGTCGATCCACAGCACATAGCCATTTTTCTGACTGGGGAATTGGGGATAGTCCATCAAATCCTTCAGACAGGCTGTTACATAAATGTAATTGTCCCCCTCCTGCAGCTCCACATCGATGTATTGCAGCCGGTTATTGCCGGAATTGGTGGCGATAAAGGGAACCTTATAGTTCTTCTCTAAATTGACGGAAAGGCCAAAGAAGGCATCCTTATACTCCGTCAGATTATGACCCTGACGGAAACCCAAACCAATGCGGTAGATGCCTGCCTTTTCCGCATGGACATAGTACTTGACATGAGATACCGCCACGATGGTCTCCTCGTTCAGATTGTCGAAGGTCACATCATTTTCCCAGGCAGAGCCCCAGTCCTCGGTGCCCACACGCTCCGCAAAGCCCTCATAGAGGTTATATTCGCTGTTTTCTGCCTCGAAGCGGGTGTAGACCGGGGCTTCCTTCAGGCTCAGCCGGGGGCTCATATACAAGCTGTCCACATTGGCCCAGCCACCGCCCCAGGCATCATACAGATCCTTGATCAGCGGAATCACAATGAATGTGTTTTCGCCTTCCTGAAGATGGATTTTCACATCCTGGGTATTCCACAGCCAGTTGCAGCGGGAGCCGAAGCCGGTAAGCTTTGCGGTGTACACATCGCTGTCATTGACGAAGAAGGTGGCATAAGCCGTACCGTTTTGGAAGGCATCGCCGGTTGCAACTCCGTCCTCCTTTGCCGCATAGCGCAGGCAGAAGGAATAATCACCTTCGGCGGGGGCAATAATCGTCCATTTCAGGTATGCCGTACCGGAGAGATCCGCACCGGGCTTTAAATCTGCCAAATAGAGGTTTGCTGCCGCATCAGAGCCTGCCGCCACCAATTTCCCGTTGGCACTGCTGTGAGATTCGGTATTCTTGTAGATATTCCACTGCACATAGGTGGTATCCTCGGCCTCCACAGAAATGCGGTTATCCGGCACATAGCCTGTGGGCTTCACCGTCAGACCCTCCTGCATATACAGGCAGTCTACATTGGCCCAGCCGCCGCCCCAAGCCTTGTATAGATCCTGCACCATAGGGATCGCAATAATTTCATTATCACCTTTTTTCAGGTGGATGGAAATTTCCCTGGTGTTGTAGACCCACTTGTTGTAGCCTAAGAAAGCTGCCTTGTATGCGTCCGTTCCGTTGACAAAAAATGCCGCATAGGCGCCGGGATTCAATTCCACGCCGGCTTTCAGCTTATCTGCCGTAGGTGCGTAGCGCAGACTGAAGGTGTAGTCCCCCTCCTCCGGGGCGGTGACGATCCATTTTACATAGGCCGTGTAGGTCAGATCCACACCCTTTTTCAGTTGCCGGTAATACACATTGTTCTGCGCAGAGCTGCCGGCTGCCTGATAGCCGCCGCTGGCAGAGTTATGGGCTTCCTGATTTGCGTAGCCGTTCCAGTAGGTCAGGCTGCGATCCTCCGCCTCCACCTTGATCTTGACCGGGGCTTTCTGTAGGGTCAGCAGGCTGTCATAGTACAGGCAGTCCACGTTTGCCCAGCCGCCGTCCCAGGCATCATATAAGTCCTTAACCATAGGTATGGCGATCACAGTATTGATGCCCTCGCTCAGGTAGATGGAAACCTCCTCTGTGTCATACACCCAGTCGTTTTTGCCCAGAAATGCTGCCTGATAGGCTGTTTCGCCATTGACAAAGAATGCCGCATAGGCGCCGGGGTTGAGATTTTCACCGATGGCTACATTTTTGGCTCTGGGATTGTAGCGCAACTTGAAGGTGTATTCCCCTGCCGCAGGTGCATCGAATGTCCACTGCACATAGCCTGTGGCAGACAGATCCACACCACTGACCAGCTCCTCATAGTACACATTGGCTTCTACACTGCCGCCGGCTGCCATTTGTCCCGCGGAGGCAGAATCATGATCCTGGGTGGTGCTGTAACTGTTCCAGTATGTAACCTCAGTGTTTTCTGCCTCCACCTGCACCATGACCGTGGGACGGTCGGTGATCTCCGGGGCAGGCAGAACCGTCAGTCTGCCATCTAAGTACAGGCAGTCCACATTGGCCCAAGCCCAGCTATACGCCGTCACCAGATCCTGGGTCAACGGAATGGCAACGATCTCATTGACACCGGCTTTCAGGCTTAGCTTCACATATTCCGTGTCGTAGACCCAGGAGTTTAAGCCCAAAAACTCTGCTTTATAAGCTGTTTCGCCATTTACAAAAAATGCGGCATAGCCCTCGGGGATCAGCTCCACATTGTTATCCTGATTGCCCGCCTTCATATTGTAGCGCAAGGCAACGGCATATTCCCCATCAGCCGGAGCATTGACCTGCCACACCACATAGGAGGTATTGTTCAGCCGCACACCGGACTGAAGCTGGGCAAAGCTCACATTTTTGGAGGCATCGCCGCCACCCAAAAGCTTACCTGCGCTGGCGTTGCTGTTACTTTCCGGGGCATTATAGATATTCCAGCCGGTATAGGCATCATTTTCTGCCTCCACACGGTTTCTGCCCAGGGTCAGGCGGCTGTCGTAGTACAGGCAGTCCACATTCGCCCAAGCCCAATCATAGCTTTCCACCTGCTCAGCGGTGATGGGAATGGCGATGACCTCATTTTCGCCCTTTTGCAGGGTGATCTTTACATCCTCGGTATCATAGACCCAACTGTTTTTGCCCAAAAAGGCTGCTTTGTAGGCTGTGCCGTTTACATAGAAGGCAGCATAGGCACCGGGATTCAGATCGCTGCCGTTTTCCAGATTGCCGGCTTTCAGGCTGTACCGCAGGCTGAAATTGTATTCTCCGTCTGCCGGGGCAGTCAAAGTCCACTTCACATAGGAGGTAGCAAACAGATCCCCGCCTGCCTGCAGATCGGCATAGGAGATATTCTGCGCCGCATCACCGCCGCCAACCAGCTTGCCGGAGCTTGCATTGGTATTGTCTTCTGTGCCCGTGTAGTTGTTCCAGCCGGCATAATCGGTATTTTCCGCCTCTGCCTTGGCTGCCTTTTGGAGGGTCAGGGTGTCCTCATAGTACAGGCAGTCCACATTGGCCCAACCGTGACCGTAGGAGTCCAGAAGATCCTTTACAAAGGGAATGGCAATGATCTCATTGTCACCCTTTTGTAATGTCACCTCAATGGTTTCCGTTTCATAGACCCAGTTATTTTTGCCTAAGAATTTTGCCTTGTAAGCAGTCTTTCCGCCTACAAAAAAGGCTGCATAGGCGCCGGAATCCAGCACAGCATCGTTCCCCAGAGGGCCTGCCTTCATCAAATAGCGCAGGGCAATGGCATAATCGCCGCTTTCCGGGGCATTGACTGTCCATTTTACATAGGCGGTACCGGAAAGATCCACGCCCTCTGCAAGATCGCCGTACAGCACATTATTGTCGGTCTTGCCGCCGCCCACGATGACGCCTTCGCTGGCATCAGAACGGTTTTCCGTGGAGGTATAGTTGTTCCAAACTGCATAATAGGTATCCTCTGCTTCCGCCTTCACCAGCACCGCCGGTTCCTCCGGCATACTTTTTTTCAGGCGGTTATCCAGATACAGGCAGTCCACATTGGCCCAGCTGCTGCCCTGTGCCTCAATGACTTCCTTCACAAGAGGGATGGCAACGATTTCGTTGACCCCCTCCTGCAGGCTGACCATCACGGTTTCGGTATCATAGACCCAGCCGTTTTTGCCCAAAAATTCTGCTTGGTAGGCATTTTCACCGTTCACAAAGAAAGCGGCATAGGCAGCGGGCTCCAGCTCAGTGCCATTGGCTTTATCATTTGCCTTCATAAGATACCGCAAGGCAATGGCATACTCTCCATCTGCAGGCGCTTCCACAAACCAGCGGATATAAGCAGTGTTGGACAGGTCGGCATCCTTTTTCAGGTCAGCAAAGGCAATGTTCTTGCCGTGGCTGCCGCCGCCCACGATCACGCCGCCGCTGCAATCCGTGCGGTTTTCCGTAGTAGAGAAACTGTTCCACTGGGCATAAGCAATATCCTCTGCCTCCACTTTGTTTTTCACCGGAGTCAGGCTGCTTTCAATATACAGGCAGTCTACATTGGCCCAGCCGCCCTCATAGCTTTCCAGAAGCTCTTTCACCATGGGAATGACCAGGATCTCATTGTCACCCTCGGCCAGTGTGATCTTGATTTTCTCAGTATCGTAGACCCAGTTGCTCTTGCCCCCAAATTTTGCCTGGTAGGCATCCTTACCGTTTACAAAGAAGGCTGCATAGGCCGCAGGCTCCATGTCCTTGTTGTTGCCGTATTTTTCAGCATAGGGGTGGTAGCGCAGAGCAACGGTATATTCTCCCGCTGCCGGGGCATTCACCATCCATTTCACATAGGCGGTTTTGGAAAGGTCTACACCTTCCTGCAAGTCGGCATACGCCACATTGTTTGCCGCATTGCCGCCGCCAACCTCCACACCTGCGCTGCAATTTGTATTGTTTTCCGTCTTTGTATAGGTATTCCAGGCGGCATAGAGGGTATCCTCTGCCTCCACCGCCACAAGAACCGGCTCTTCTTCCTGCTCCCCGGCAGACAGACGGCTGTCAATGTACAGGCAGTCGGCATTTGCCCAACCCCAATTATTGGCATCTATTATATCCTTTACCAAGGGGATGGCGATGATCTCATTATTGCCCTTTTCCAAGGCAACAGACACCGTTTCCGTATCATAGACCCAGCTATTTTCACCGTTGAAGGCAGCCTTATAAGGGGTCTTTCCGTTGACAAAGAAGGTCACATAGACCTTGTCGGAAAGCTTGCCGCTGTGGGTGCCGCCGATTTTAATGTGGGCACGCATGGCAATATCATAATTGCCGCTTTCCGGGGCATTCACCGTCCACTGAATATAGGCGGTGTTGCTCAGGTCAACGCCTTCCTTCAGGTCGGCATAGTATACATTCCTGCTGGCATCACTGCCGCCTACCTGCACACCGCCGCTTGCGTTACTATTGTTTTCCGTGGTGCTGTAACCGTGCCAGACTGTATTGTCTGTGTCCTCTGCCTCGATCTTCTTCATCCCGGCAGTATCTGCCGAAACCGGCAGCCAAGGAAGAACCATCGTCAAGCACAGCAAGATTGCCAAAAAACGTTTTCCGAATTTTCCCATAGACAGTTCTCCTTTCTTAGTATACATTGCCATCCCAGGTGATGGTGGCAGCGGACATTGCCGGCAGGGTATACTCGATGACCTTGTCACCGACTACCAGCTTAAAGGTATTATCCGAAGTATTTTGGTTGCACAAAACCGCAGTCATAGTGCCGTTTTCATTGCGGTAGACCACATTGGCAACCAAGCCCTTGAAATTCTCCCGGGTATCGGTGGATTCCACCCGGACTGCACCGGGACGGACAAACTTGCTGAAATGCGCCAAAGCGTAAAAATCCTCAAGATAGGCAACGGTCTGCTCCTGCCGGTTCCATTCCAGCATACCGATACCCATGATATTGACGGAGTTTCCGTCCTCATCCAGCAGTGCGGGACCGTACTCCTCATCCAATACGATATTCCACAGGATGTGAGCGCTGGAGCCGATGATCTGGGATTTGAACAGCCAGTTCATCTGCCGGAAGAACCGGGCAGCGTTGGACTGGGTGCGTCCGGCAGCCTCGGTGATGTAGATGGGCAGATCCGGGTACAGCTCGTGCACCTCAGCAATTTCCGTAAAATCGTCGTTATAGGTGTGGAAGCACATGGCATCAATGCTGCTGTATGTTTTGCCCAGCAGCTTGGTGCCGCTGGCACCAGTGTTGAAATCCCAGCACATCACCTTGGTATCCAGCCCCGCCTTTTCCAGCGCGGGCTTTAAGTACATATTGATCAGGGTAGCGTGGTTATCCGTGGACATATACATAGCCGCAATCCCATGGGTAGCCGTGGGCTCATTTTGGTCGGTGATGGCATAGATGGGAATGCCGTTGGCCTCATAAGCCTGAATGGATTTGACCAGATAATCCGCAAAAAGCTGATAATATTCCCGCTTTAAGGTGGACTGGTTCAGGGAGTGGAACTCCTCAATGGTCTTCATCCACAGTGGTGCCGTCCAGGAGCAGAGGAACACCCGGAAGTTTTCATCATCGTTAATGAGTTCCTTTGCCTGCTGTAAAAGAGGAATAATCTGCTCCTCATGCTTGCCCAGGGTAAAATGCTCCAATGTCAGGTCATCCCGGACTGGGGCATACGAGAAATCGGGATCCGTAGAGAAGTCCGAAATGCCGTTAGGCTGGCGCAGAATGTTCAGGCCAATGCCTTTATCCTCGTCAAACAGGCTCTCCATTACCTGATTGCGCAGCTCCTCCGGCATATCCCACAGGTTAATGGCAGAGGATTCCGTCATAGCCGCGCCCCAGCCTAATATCTCCTGATGGGTCGTACCGGCATCTACCTCGATTACGACACCGGAATTTCTGTCCAGCTCAGATATATCGTAGACCTTTACGGTACTGTCCTCCTGCCGGTCAAACTTCACAAAGTCGCCGGGAACAGTCATATACACTGCCGGTGTGCCGTTGACCGTTGCCAAAAGCACCTGCTCCGGCTCTGTGACATCCGGGTTTTGTTCCCCGGTTGCCTCTTGCCCGCAACCTGCCATGGGTAGCAGCATCAAAAGGCTGAGTATCAGACACAGCAGTCTTTTCATTTGTTTCATATTGTTTCCTCCTTCAAAGGAAATAGGGTTACTCGCCGGTAATGCCGCTGGCTTCCACACCCTCGACAAACTTCTTCTGCATAATGAGATACAAAACCATCAGCGGGCCAACGGTCAAAAGGGTCGCCGCCATTTGGATCCGCTCATTGAGCCGGTTCAGGGAGCTGCCCGCGCTGGCAGGATAGGCGTTGCCAAAGAGGCTGTTGAACTTATCCAGCTGCAGCGGCAGTGTCATAATTTGACCGTCCAGGTACATGGATGCCCGGGCCGTTTCGTTCCAGTACCAAACAAAGCTCAGCAGCAGTGACAATATGATGGTTGGCACCACCATAGGCAGCGCGATTTGGAAAAATCTGCGGATCGAACCGGCGCCGTCAATCTGCGCCGCTTCATCGTATGCCTTGGGGTAGGAAAAGCCCTGCATAAAGATCAGCACGAACAGCGAGCTTTTCACGCCCTGACCGAACGCCGCAGGCAGCCAGATGGAAAGGGGCGAGCCTAACAGCTTATAATCGTTAAACAGCACATACTGGGGTACCAGGGTAAGGCTTGTGGGTACCACAAATACCAGAATCAGCATACCCACCCACAGTTTTTTCAGCGGTACCCGGAACTTGGCAAGACCGTAGCCTGCCAGTGCGCAGGACAGGGTTTGCAGCAAGCTGGCTGTGCCGGCAATAATCACCGTATTGGTAAAGGTGGGGCCGTATTCCAGCGCTGTGTAGACCTGCTTGAAGTTTTCAAAATCCAGATATGTGGGGATCCACTGGATGGTGGGGTTAATAAGATCGGAGGTGGGCATCAAGGATACCAGCACCATATACAAAACAGGGTAGATATACACAAAGCCAAAGTCCAGCAAAAGCAGGTAGATCGCCAGCCTTGTCAGCCGCTGCCCCCACTTGCCGTCTTTTTGGAGAAGCCGTTTGCCAAATTTTGCTTTCTTAGTCATCTTGCTTCTCCTTTCGTTCCTTCAGAAGGAGGAATACCACACCCAGCATGATCAGCACCACCAGGGTATATAGCCAGGACAGGGCGGCAGAATAGGAATACATCATATCTGTCCGCTCCACATTATCGGAAACCAGCTTTGCCAGTGCGGTACTGGGCATTGCCGCCAAGTCCACCACGGTATAAATGCCGCACAACAGGATCATGGGGCGCAGATGGGGAAATGTGATCTTCCAGAAGATCTGCCAGCCGCTGGCACCGTCAATGGATGCTGCCTCATAAATGGGCTTATTGATCTTCTGCAGTCCCGCAAGGATAATCAGGATCTGCACGCCGGAATACCACAAGATCAGCACCACATTGTCAAATACGTACAGAAGCGGCGTGGAAATGATCTCAGGAAGGCTTTTGATCACCTGATACACGCCGTAATCTCCCGCCTGGATCAGCATTGTAGCATCGTTGCCGATCAGCTTGCTCATAACCGGGCCGCTGATGACCACCACCGGGAAGAAAAACAGCGCCCGGAAGAAGCCCCTTCCCTTAGGAACCTTGTTCAGAAGCATGGCCAAAATCACAGAGGACACCAAAATCATTGGGGTGGAAAAGGCAATGAATTTCAAAGTATTCAGCAGTGCGGGGATGAAGTTGGCATCCTCGGTAAAAATCTTGCGGTACATATCCATACCGGCAAAGGTTGCCTGAATACCGCCGGAGATCTTAAATTCCAGATTGCTGACACTCATCATCATGGAATAGCCAATGGGATAGAGGGTAAACACCGCAAGGCCGATGATCCAAGGGGTTAAAAATGCCAGTCCTGTTAAGGCATTTTGGGTTCGGAGCGTGGTTTCCTTTGTTCTTTTTTTCATAAGTCTCCTCCCCCTTATCCGGCTACGTAAACAGCACCGATTGCCGGTACCGTTACGCCCTCTGCCTGAAATTCTACATTGGTATAGTTGACATAGATACTGCCGGTCTCATAGGTAACCTGCACAACGCCCTCCTGCAAAACCCTGTGGGAGAGCACCTGCTGCCCCTGCACTTGGGACAGTACTTCGTCAATCCGCTGGTAGATTGATACCGCAGTCACCTTCCAATCCTCAAAGCCGGTGGAGAAGAACTCCTGGCTGGGGGTGCCGGACAGCAGACTGCTGTCGCCGCCGGTGAGCAAAAAGGACGGATAGGCATTGTACTCAATGCACTTAAGTACATCTAAATCTGTGTAAAAGCTCTGGTTGGCATAGGGTGCATACATCGTCACCGCACCGGAAAGCACGATCTGCAAAAATGGCACCGAATCGGTTTCAAAGGAATACCGGCTGGCACTCATAGGCGCATCCCGGTACACCGAGGTCACAGAGAAAGCATAGGCATTGGGGGTATACAGAGTCAGCCCCTCCTCCCCGGCAAGGGAGGCAAGCTTTTGTGTCACAAGCTCCATCACCTGCGTGCGGGTCATTTCCTCCCCCATCAGCATTTCACTGTACAGAAGCTCTGCTACCTGATCGATGGCAAAGCTGTTCAGGCCTGCCTGCTGCAGCATTTCCATTTGACTTGTCAGGGTTTGCAAGGCGGTTTGGGTTTTGATGTACTGCACATCCCCCAGGAAAACCGCCTTGTTGTTACGCAAAACCTCGATTATCTCCTGAGAAAGAGCAATCGCATAATCCTTTTGGCTGGAAACCTGCCCTTCTCTTGCGCTCAGGGGTTCTAAGTACATAGAAATATCGTACCCCTTGGAATTCAGCGCTTTTTGAAGCTGTGCCACCTCTGAGAGGCTGCCTAGCTCGGTATCTTCATATGAACTGAGCTTTTTATAGCCGTTAAGTCCTCCCTTTTGCCAGCCCAAAAGCTGGAAGGAGGCACTGGATATCCCCTGCTGAAACAGGTATTCTGCCGCAGACAGAAGCTGATCCTGATTGGTCAGGCTTGTGGTGGTATTGACCAAAAAGCCCTCGCAAATATCCGCCACAAGGAAATCGATCATTAGCTGAGGCTGGGAAAGGCTTGCCCCGGGCAAGATCCCCTGCTCCTCCAATATTCCCCGGTAGCAGTGAGCCATGCCGGTATAGTTGGCATCCTCTCCACTGAGAAAATAGATATTCAGGGCAGGATTGACCGTATTGGGCTTTTCCTGCACGATCTGAACACCGCTGCCATCCCGCTCCGTGGGCTGCATATACGCCTGACGGTACAGGAAATAGGCAGTAGCATAGTTATAATCGGTGATAATACCCGCAGGCTCCGCCATAATGGCACTGTACTCCGCGCCGGACTCCACATAGCCAAACAGAGCATTGGCATCATAGCCATGGCTGATGCCGTAGACCGGCATGGTCACTGTTTCGCTGCCCTTTAAAAAGTCGTTGGTGCGATTGGCATTCAGGTCTCCCACGGTATAGGTGTTATCAATGCTGTAATCGCTGCCGTACACCCGGTCGGAATAGCCTGTCAGGTACTTGATGGGACGCTGGAAGCGGATCAACGCACCGCTGCCATCGGGTACAAACATATACCCGCCGATCTCATCGGCCACGGTAGCACCCAGGAAGGGAGCAAAGTAGACCTGCCCCAGCTTGTTGTTGCCGGTTTCCCGGATGGAGCTGTCGTCCACAGAGAAGCGGATATGGTCATCCATCAGCTCCACCTTGGCAGAAAGGGAGATGACGCTCTCCACTTTGGTGGTCTTATCCTTCTCAATAAAGTCCACATGGACAATAACACCGTTTTGAATTTTCTCAAATTTGCATTTGTTGTCTTCGTGACCGGCACCGGTCTTGGCGGTGCTGCCCACCTCGTCATAGTATAGAATGGACACAATGGAATTGCCGAAGGCTGACCAGGTCTTATTCAGGTCATCCGGCTTATCCTGCCGCAGGGCGCCCCAAATATAGCCGCTATTCTTATCCACCACACGGATGGATGCGGACTTTTCCCGCAGATACAGGGCAAGCTTGTCATTTTCCACCAGCAATTCATAGCCCTCTAAGGTCATTCCCTCCAAAGCCTGGGACTTTGCTTCGTCATTCAAATGGGTATACAGGTTAGACGAATCGGAATACTTGCTGTAACCCACGATCAGATCACCGGAGGAAGCCGCCGGCTGTTTTGCGCCGCAGGCTGCCAGGCTCAGGGTCAAAGCGGCTGCCAGCACAGCCGAAGCTACTCGTTTACGATACACGCAGCCGCACCTCCTTAAACACTTCTACGAAAAAGCCCACCATCTGATCGGCAAACATTCCCAGCAGGGATGCCGCCAGGATCACCACCGCCATCAAAAAGATGGTAATACCCAGGTTGGCAAACACCGTGCGCAGCAAATATCTGTGGACTTCCTTCAGGAAGATGATCAGCAAAATGGCGCACCACACATAGACAGCAATGGTCAAAAGGGACAAAATCCGGCTTTCGTTAAGGGTAACAGCGTGGGAAATGACGATCACAAAGGGCATAATGACTAAAAACGGCGAACCGCAATAGGCAAGGCCGATATAAAGATCCCGGAACCGTGCCTTACTGTCGTTGATCTCGCCCACCAGGAAGTTGCAGCCTAAGAACAGCGCAACCGGCACAAGGAAAATCAGGGAAACAAACAGTAAGGACGTGTTTTCTGTGTTGCTGGCGCTGACCACAAAGCCCCGCAGCACATAATTGCAGACAAAGACTAAATACAGGGCAATATACAGCACCGTTGCGGTGAAATAGTCGCCCTTATTCTCCCAGCGGATGGATTCAAAGGTATCCACCGGGTGACGGATGGCGTGAAATACCAGCTTGAGATTTTGGGTGTATCTGCCCGGCTTGCGGTAAGGGATCCTGTCATAGATCCACTTGTCATAAACAATGTACAAAGCAAAGCACAGCAACAATGCCCCCAGCACCCAGGGCAGAATGACGGAAAGCTGTTTATTGCGGATCTGCCAGTAGGCATCCGAGTAGCCCTCCCGGTTTTCCGCCAGCTTGTAAAATTCCGCGGCGGTATCGTAATCATGCTGCTGGAAGGCGCAGTTGCCGATCCCGTTTTCCACCATTTGACAGCTTCCGCTGATCCGGCGGACGCTCTCCCAAATGCTGCGGCTTTCCTCATAGCGGCCTGCATTATAGGCTTCCAGGGCAGTATGGACAGAGTTTGCAAAGGCAGTGGGGGTGAACATATGCATCAGTCCCCGCTCCTGATCCAGGATATAGAGGTTGCCTTCTTCGTCACAATCCACTGCGGCTACCTTGGTAAACAGACCCACCATTTCCCGGGATGCGGTCAGACCGCCCAAGGAAAACAGCAGATTGCCCTCAGAATCGTACTCGTAAATGAGTCCCGTTTCCGTCACCGCATATACCTGCCGGCAAGGGCCGATGCAAAGGTCTACAAAATTGGTTTCGTCATACATTTCCGCGGAAAACAGATTGTTGCCTGCCACATCGTGCTTTTTCAGGGCATTTCCCTCTGCCGCCATAGTGACGGTATAAAGCAGATTGTCGCCGTCCATCACAAGATTGCGGAAGGACAGGGGGATCTTATTCAGCAGGTTCTGCTTCTGTGCCTCGGTGAAGAACCGGTCAATAAGCCAGTCGCCCAGGGTGGTAGGGTTATTGTTATAGCCAAAATAGCCCAAAAACGACCCTTCTGCATTCATCTGAATGATACCATCATAGGCACCGGTGGACACCACATACATCAGCCCCTCAGGGTCTACTGCGATCTTGGTGGGGGTGTACTGGGTCTTTGTGCCAAAGGTGGGTTCATCGGGACGCCCATAGGATTGCAGGTGATTGCCCTGCAGGTCAAACACCTCCACCGTGCTGCTGCCCCGGTCTGCCACATACGCCTTGCCGTTTTCGCTGATACAAATGCCGGAGGGCGTGTTGAGATTGTCCTCACCAAAGCTGAAGGATTCCCCTGTTGCCCGATCCACCGCCACAATACGGCGGTTGCCGGTATCGGCAATGTAGATCCGGTCGGAGGTAATGGAAAGATCCTCCGGATTCAGCAGATTCAGGCTGTGGAGCGTCACACTGTCAGGAATATAGGCATCCTGGGTGCGGCTCCAATCCCCGTTGGAGAGCTTCACATAGGTATATGCAGTTGCGTTTTCCGCCGATACGCAAAGCACACCGGCAATCCCCAGGCTCAGCAACAAGCAAAGAGCCGCAAGGGTTCGCAATACCCTATTTTTCATATCAATCATACTCCAATTATTTAATACCAGATCGTGCCATCGTATCCATCACTCTGGACTGCATGATGATAAACAGCACGATATTGGGAATGACCACGATCAGCGATGCCGCTGCCGCCATACCACGGCCCGCCACGCCGTTACCGGCAGAGGTAAGCACATTCATATAGTAGGCAAAGGTCTTGAAGCCCTCTGTGTTGATGAACATATTGGAGGCTTCCGTGCTGTTCCAGGCAGACTGGAAGAAGAGGATCGCCACCGTTGCCATAGCAGGCTTCACGATGGGATAGACGATCTGCATCAATATCCTGAATTCACTGGCACCGTCGATCCTCGATGCCTCAATGAGGGAATCCGGCACATCGTCGATAAACTGCTTCAAAAGAAACACGCCTGTGGGCATAATTAAAAGCGGAATGATGTTGACCCAGAAGGTATCCGTCAGTCCCAAACCCTTGATAATCAGGTATCTGGGAATGCCCAGCATAGAGCCGACGAACATGAGTGCAAGCTGATTGGCCTTAAAAATGGACTTTCTGCCCTTAAATCTCTTTTTGGATAGGGCATATGCCGCCATCAACGAGATAAAGCAGCCCAGCAGCACCACAGCTACCGTTGCCACGATGCTGTTAAACAGATACAGCGACATAGGGAAGGCTGTATTTTCTGCCGCGCCGAACAGCTTGCGGAAATTCGCCATGGTGGGGTTCTTCACGAAGAAGGTGGGCGGGTAGGCAAACAGCTCCTCAATGGGCTTAAAGGCTGTGGAAATAATGTAGATCAGCGGCAGCAGTGCCAAAATGATCATAGGCAGCAAAATGATGTAAAACTTAATTTGACTGCGTTCAAAACGCTTGGGATTTACGGTAATCCCCCGATATTTTGCCATATTCCCCTACCTCCTTAATCCGAAGCTCCGAAGAGCTTATAGGCAAGCTTATTGAAGATCCAAACGATCACCAGCAGCAAAACAGACAGCGCCGCCGCATAGCCCATCTCATAGCGAATAAAGCCGATATCGTCAATATGGTTGACGATCAGGGAGCCGGCATACTGGGGCGTGGGGTTGGAGCCGGAAAGGGCAACACCCAAGCCGGTGGTATTGAAGGTGTTGACCACCGCCATCACCGCACCAAACAGCATTTGGGACTTGGTGTTGGGAATGGTGATATAAATGACCTCCTGCACACGGTTGGAGATACCGTCGATAATGCCTGCCTCATACTGCTCCCGGTCCACATTCAAAATGCCGGAGAGCATGGAGAGAAAACCGATGCCCATACTGGACCACAGTGCCACAAAGATCATAATGGGCATCAGGTAATCCGAGGATTGGAGCCATGCCACAGGCTCATTGATAATCCCCATTTGGATCAGGATATTATTGAGGTAGCCGGTACGGTCACCGGCAAAGGTCGCCGCCCAAATGGTGGAGACTGCCACGCCGGAGATCAGCGACGGTATATACAAAATCACCGCAAGGATGGTTCTTGCCGTTTTGGTAAGCTGGGAGAGGATCCACGCCACCACAAAGGAAAGCAAATAGCCGCCGGGGCCTACGATCAGGGCATACAAAATAGTGTTAGGCAGGATCTTCTGCATAAATACCGTATCCTGGGTAAAGGCACGGATATAGTTTTGCAGGCCCTGAAAGCCGCCGATCTCCACCGAGTTAAAATTGGTAAAGGAGAGCGCCGCCGCCAAAATAATGGGCAGCAATATGAATGCAAAAAACAGCATTAGGTAAGCCAAAAGCATGACCCAATGGGAATAGGTATTTATAAAATTACCCGCTGTTTTTGCCCTGGGCTTTAACCGCATCTGCTTCTCACCTCACTCAAAATTTCCTCGGCACTGCGCATATCGTATTCCTTCAAAACATTGCCGCTTTCATCCAGATAGCCAAATTGCTGCATACGGATCGTCATTTCCTGGTTGATGGTAAATACCGCTTCATTCAGCGCCGCTCTGGGAGATTCGTTTTCATTGACCACCTGATACCAGGCATTGCTCAATTCCCGCTCCAGCATATAGGTTGCAGGCATAATCCGGTAGTTTTCAGAATTTGCCCACTGCTCCTGGATTACCTGGGCGTGTGTCTTGGGGAAGGACATCTGGCTGAAAGCCGTCTTGTTGGCAGTGTTCCAAACATACTCAGAGCCATACTTGGTCTGCAGGGTATAGGCAAAGTCCACCTGTGTCTGCTCGCTCATCCACCATTTCAGAAATTCCCAGGCCTTATCTGCCTTTTGGGTGCTGTTCATAATCAGGTCGGAGCTAGAAACAGATACCTGCTGACGGCTGATGCTGCCATCTTCCTGCAAAACGCCGGGAGTCAGTGTGATCTCCCATTTATCGGCGATCTCCGGGGCAGCGTACAGCATCTGGATGTAGCTGCTGAAATCTGCCACACCAATGGGCATAACACCATAGCGGAAATTGTTGTAGAAGCTGGGGGCATTGTTCTGCACACCGTAGAGGGTATACAGCTCCGTCAGGGTGGTAAACGCCTCAATACCGGCTTCCGAATTCAGTTGAGTCGTCAAACCGTCCTGACTGTAAAGCTGGGCCCCGTATTGCAGGAAAAACGGCGCTGTGCTGCCCAGGGGCTTGGTGCCGGTGGCACTGGACAGGGGCATAAAGAAGGTCATACCGCTGCGGCGCAGCACAGGCATCATCTTCTCTACATCCTCCCAGGTCTCGGGGATGCTCAGCTCCAGCTTTTCCATAATGTCCGTGCGGTACATCAGCACATAGAAGTTTTTCGTCTCGGGAATGCCGTAGATGGCACCGTCATAGACAAAGGGCTCCAAATCGTAAGCATAGTAGGTTTCGTCCACAAATGCCGCAAAATCGTCAAATTGGGTCAGATCATAGGCTGCCCCTCTTGCACCCAACTGATAGGGGCGGTCGCCATCCACACCCAGTGCCACATCCGGGCAGGTGTTGGAGGCATTTGCCAAAAGCAGCTTGCTCTCTGCCGGCATAATGGAGAAGTACACCTTGATGCCGGTTTTGGGGGTGAACTGGGTATCCGCCATAAGCTGCAGGGTCTCTACATAGGCGATGGGACGGTTGACCCAAACAGTAATGGCATTGGGATCGCTGGCAGCTTCATCGGAAACACCGTAGGAGCCGTCCCGGTTCATCAGAGAATCCACAAAGCGCAGTGTTCCGTGCCACAAGCCCTTCAGGAAGCCAGCATCCTCCGCCGGCAGCTTGTAGCTGTCGCCGTAAAGATAGATCCGGTCCAGGGACATTCCCTGCTCCTTGATGCTGTTGACGAGCTGTGCCAGCATATCCGTAGCAGAGCCGGAGCCGATGGAAAGCTGCTGCACATAGGTGGGCAGCTTATCCGGGCGCTTCAAAGCCTGCTGGATAATGCCCGCCGCCTGTTTCAGGTTGGCGCAGCTGGATGCCGCCGTTCCAGACATTGCGCTCAATTCATCATAGACCTGCAAAAGCCGCTGACGAAGGCTTTCCAGATGCTCCGTTACCCCGGGAATATAGGTTTCAATATCCCAGGTGCGGTTAACATCAGCATTGCTGCCTGCCACCTGCTGCAGATCCAGTCCGATAGCGGACAGTTCACTGCTGATGGCGTTGATCTCCTCTACGATGGGTGCCATAGAGGGAACGCTGGTAAACATACTGATGGTGTGTTTTCCCGCTGATAAATAGATCCTGGCATTTTGCCCATTTACCTGCAGAACCTTATTGGCGTAGCTGCTGCCGGTATAGCCGAAGCTTACCTCTTTGGCCTCAGCGAAAGGAACCTGCCCGTCAATTTCAATGTTGCGGTAAACCGCCTGCCCCTCCTTTTGGGACTGGGTATAGTGCAGCGCCAGATTGTACCAGCCTGCCTCCTGCACCTCATACTGCCATACGATCCGCTGACCGGCCGTCTTCCAAGAATAGTAGTCCACAGCATTCAGAAGCTTCTGAAAAGAGCTGTAAGGATAGCAGGAGGAATTGATATCTGCCTTGGTGCGCACATAGGAGTCGGACTTGGCGATATAGTTTTCGCCCTCAATGATAATGGGCTGGGTCGGTGTGCTGCCGTCATAATCAGCGGCATAATCTGCATATGTATCGATCTTAGGAAGCTTGGTCAGCATCACACGGCTGACTAAAATGTCCTGATCGTTATTTTCGATGATAATTTGAGACTGTCCCGCCTTCAGAGTGAATACAGAGGGCTCCAAATCAACGGTGGTGCAGTCCCGGATATAGTCGGTAACATAAACATCCAACTTCTTCTGTGCAGGGGTCACTTCATTGTTATAGCGGTCTAAAATGTAGTCCTTGCTCTCATCGTACCAAACGCCGTTTACATAGCTTTTCACCGTGGCAGCATCTACCATAACAGTCACTGTACTCTGAACAATGGTATTGCCTACGGTCTGATAGGTCAGTGCAAGCGAATAGCTTCCATCGGCAGGTACCTGAATTGGTAAGGTAAGCTTCTCCCCTGCTGAAAGCAAAACGCCTTCATTGCCGCCCTTTTCCGCTGTCAGATCACATTCGGCGGCAATATCCTCTTGCGGAACATTTACCCAATACTGTGCATTCCGTGCGGCCTGCTGACAGTCGATCTGGGATTCCGCTCCCCGGTTATACAGCTTTTTGCTCATACCTGCCACAGCCAGCAAAAACACGACCAGTGCCGCAACCAGCACCAGCGGAACCGCTATCCACCATAATTTTTTACGCACTGCTTTTCCCTCGCTTTTTGCCATCATATTTGCGCCCACCGGCACATCACTAACTTATTGTTTATCGTGCTAATGCCCGATAAAAATTGAGAATTGAAAATTGATAATTGAGAATTTATGGTGTGCGCTGTGCGCTACTTTAAAATAATTTCCGAAGGAAATACCTTAATTTTCAATTTTCCATTGTCAATTGGCGCCTTAGCGCCATAAATTCCAATTTACAGAAAAAAGTATCATTGCATACCGCCTTTTCCTATGGCAATGGAAAAGGCGGACGGATGCCCGTCCGCCTTGCTTTTTTATGCAGCGTTATTTGTTTCCCAAGGATGGGTCTCGTAGAACTCCTTGATATTCTGCTCCATTCGGCTGCTGAAATAGTTCCAGGTAGTCTCCATAGCAGCGCTGGCCTTAGTCTGGAAATCGTTGACCAGGGAGGACGGGTCCTGACCTGCCTTGACCTGCTCCGTAGCCGAATCCCGGAACTGAACGATATCGTTCCAGTAGTTGGGGATCAGCTTGTCGCAGTCTGCAATGTGAATGGTCTCGGGACGCTCAATGATGGTTCTGTACATATACTTGATACCGCCGGTCACGGGGAACTCATTTTCAAAGTACTCCATGATCTCAGGGTAGCAGGAAGCAGGCACAAGGCTGTCCCAGGTCTTGGGATCCTCTTCATAGGCTTCCTGACGTTCCTGCAGCTTGATCATATTGCCTTCCTTGGAATAGGTGATGAATTTCAAAAATGCATAGGCAGCATCCCGGTTTTCCTCGGTGACCTTGGTGGTCATATAGGCAAAGTCGAAGTGGGTCTGGATCTTCTCAGGCAGACCGTCCTGGGTAGGTACCGGGTAGAAGTCATAGTCATAGCTGGCATTTTCCAGCACACGGGTCTCCCAGGAGGAGTGGTTGCCAAACAGCACTCTGCCGGACAGCAGAGCATCGGCACCCTTACCGAAACGGCGCTCATACTCGCTGACCTCGCCGCCGGTATACTTCAGGTCGTCAGAAACCAGGGCGTACACGCTCTTCAGCTCCTGGATCAGCTCATTGGCCTTGACCCAGGCATCCCCGGCATTCAGGTCGATGGTGTGGGTCTCAAAGGAATAGCCGTACTGATGGTAGCCCTCAGGAACCATGGCGCTCATCAGCTTATTGTCCAGACCCCAGGTGGGGTGGGCGGCGTTGTAGATGTAGTTGATGCCGGAGGTCTCCGTGGTGGTAGCCTTCTTTGCCATATCCACAAATTCACTGATCGTCCAGTCATAGTCCGGCACATCCATATTCAGTTCTTCGATGAGATCCAGATTCACGGCGATAGAATGGAACTGGATCTGATAAGGCAGGGCGTAAACATGACCGCCGTATGTAAAGTTGGTCAGTGCCTGCTCCATAATGTAATCCTTATCGGGATCCTCGGCAATCAGGTTATCCAGAGGATATGCCCAGCCCTCCTGCAAAATATTGCTGAAATACTCAGAGCCTACGCACACATCCGGCATCTTGCCGCTACTTGCCAGGGCAACCATCTTGTCGAACTGACCCAGCATGGTGCCGGGAATCTCCTGACGGATCACGGTAATATTGGGGTACATGGCATTAAAGCCCGCAATCAGCCGGTCATACAGCTCAGCAAAGTCGGCAGTATAACCCACGGTAATGGTGGCAGTCATAGAATCGTCCACCACCTCCAAATTGCTGGGGACGGTGGTAGAACCGGCATTGGTGCCGGTCTTTTGGAGACACCCGCACAGGGACAGCACAAAGGCAAGTGCCAGCACTAAGGATGTCAGCTTTTTCAAAACGCTCAGCTTCTTCATAATACAATATCCTTTCGTAACCTGAATTTTATTCTACATGCTTACGGTACTGGGATGCCGTCATACCCACATATTTATGGAACTGCTTGGAAAAATACTGGTCGCTTTTATAACCCAGCCGGTCAGCGATCTGCTTGATGGAAAGGCTTGTCCTTTGCAGCAGGGCTTTGGCATTTGCCATTTTTACATCCAGGTAATAGGCATAGGGTGTGATGCCAAAATACCGCTTGAATAATTTGTTGGCATAATCATTGGAGCGGAATATGGATGCCGATATATCGTCCATATTCAGGTTCTGCTGATAATTGCTGTCGATAAACCGTTTCAGCGCCTGGGCTTCCTCCGGGATCCGCTGATCTCTTGCCTCATGCTGGCACAGCCGGGAAAGCAGTTTCATCACCAGCATAGAGCATTTTTCCATGGTGTCTTCCACAGGAAGGTTCTTTTTGACCACCGCCAAAATTTCCTCAAATACCGGGCAGATGGCTCTGCAATCGGAATACAGCACCTTTTTATGGAGCCGGAACGCCTGAATCAGCATAGGCACAGCAGTGCCCTTCAGGTTCACAAAAATCTTTGTCCAGGGATCTGCGGCATCTGCACGGTAGGCGTGCTCTGATTTTTCCGTAAGAATGTAAATATCCCCTGCGCCGGGGTGATAAACATTCTGCCCTACCCGCAATGTGCCTGTACCCTTGTACACATATTCGATGACCGTAACATCCGAATCCTCCCGGTCAATGCGGTAATGGCCGTTGCAGTAAGATACGCCAGCCATTTCCACCCAAAAGGGCGGCATTTTTTCCGGCACCAGAAAAGAATATACATCCTCAAATTTGTAAACAGATCCTGCCATGCATGGCTGCCTCCTTCCATAGATTGCTACATTGCCGCCGGGAAGCTGTCACATCCCATTGGTCAGTTGTGAATTTCCACAGAAAAAAGTTGCAATTTTGGACTATATTTGTTTACATTATATCCTGCCCATGGGGCTCTATGCAATGCCAAATATGATTTAAAATCTTCCAAATACAATTTGAGGGGGCTATTTTTCCTGATTTTAACAGTAATTTATAATTTGGGGACTGATTTATCAGCTTTTCAGGTGCTTATACCACCTGGTTGCACAAGGGCTTTCCTGTCAGGCAGGCAACCACATTTGTCGCGCAGATCTCGCTGACTGCGCTGATCGCCTCCTTGGAGTACATACCGATATGGGGCGTCACCACCACATTGGCAAGGCTCAGAAGAGGATGCTGGGCAGTCATGGGCTCGTTTTCCACCACATCCATGGCAGCGCCGTTCAGGTGCCCGGATTTTAACGCCTCATACAGATCGTTTTCGTTGACGATCCCGCCCCGGGCAGTGTTGATCAGGTAGCTTCCTTTTTTCATCATAGCCAGTTCCCGGGCAGATATCATATACTTTGTCTCCTCTGTCAAAGGCAGATGGACAGACAGGAAATCACAGCCGGAGATCACTTCCTCCAGGCCGCAAAGCTTTACAAAGCCCCGGTATTCCTCCGGCAATTCCTTTACATAAGGGTCATATGCCAAAACCTGCATATCAAAGCCCCGGGCACGGTTTGCCACCTTCCGGGCAATGGCACCAAAGCCCAAAAGACCCACGGTCTTGCCGCAAACATCCTCACCGATGTGGCTTTTCCAAACGCCTTCCTTCACAAGTGCGGAGGAATGGCTGATCTTCCGGGCAACGGAGAGCATCAGGCCAAAGGTAAGATCCGCTACGGCATTGGAATTGGTGCCGGGGGCATTGGTCACCGCGATGCCCAATTCCTTTGCCTTTTCCAGGTGGATGTTGTTCAGACCCACACCGTGCTTGCAGATAATTTTCAGGTTCGGACAGCGCGCCATATCCTTTTCCTCAAATTCGTGGGCACCGATGATCAGCGCGTCAAATTCCGGGATGATCCGCTCAAATTCCGCCTGATCAAAGCCTACGGATTTATTGACAATCTCAATACCTGCATCCAGCAATATTTTTTCCGCCGTATCACCGATCTTACCAAAGGAACGGGAAGTAATCAGTACCTTCATTTGTTACACCTCTTTCAGCGCATCGGTATATTCCCGAGCCATAGCTGTAATCTCAGCAAAGCGCCCGGCGTTGACCAGCTCCGGGCTGACCAGATTGCCGCCCACACCTACGCCGGAAGCACCCGCCCGAAAGAACTCGGCGCAGTTTTTCGCATTCACGCCGCCCACAGCGGTAACCGGGATATGCTTCAGCGGTGCCTTCACCGCCTTGATGTAGCCGGCGCCCAAAATGCCCGCAGGGAACATTTTCACAATATCCGCACCGCACTTGTAGGCATAGGCCACCTCCGTGGGGGTCATGGCGCCAGGGATGGAAACCTTGTCAAGCTTTTTGGTTTCGGCAATCACCTCCGGGTCAGTATTGGGAGAGATTATGTACTCCGCACCGGCTTGTGATGCAAGACGCACCTGCTCCGGGGTCATCACCGTACCGGCACCCACACAAACCTTATCACCCAAGGCCGCCTTGATGCTGGCAATGGCATCTAAGGTGTTCTGAATTTTTTCAGGACAGGACTGGTCGAAGGTCACCTCAATGCAGGTGATGCCGCCCTCTGCCAGCGCCTTTGCCAGATCTGCAATTTTACCGCTGTCAATACCGCGGACAATGGCAACGATCTTGCCATCCAAAATACGCTGTAATACTTCCTTAGACATGAAAACATCCTCTTTTCTGAATGATTTTTCCTATCATAAAGTATAAAACAACGCAGAACGCTCAACAACGGCATATACAATTCAAAAACTACAAAATACAATTTATAAAAACATCCCGGTGGAGCACCACCGGGATTCTTGTAAATTATTGTTTACCTTATTATTGATGCGCCGCAGGCGCATAGCTTCCCCCGGGGGGAAGCTGTCACCGCTTTGGCGGTGACTGATGAGGAATGCGGGCAGAAAAGTTACGATTTATACCCAGAAACAGACTTTTTCCTGACTTTCAGCCGTCGCTGTTCCTCATCCGTCTTTTGCCATTGTCTTTATGGGACAATGGCAAAATCCACCTTCCCCCCGGGGGAAGGTATTTTTCCTTAGTAAGGTAAATTCCAATTT